>DASRYP010000160.1:0-7225 GCA_035687165.1 Actinoplanes sp.
CGGCCGACGACCCGACGGATGTGCCGTGCACCAGCCGGCCGGCGCGACCCCGGATGTACGAGGCGACCTTCGCGCACGAGTATCAGCATCTGCTCGAGTACTACGCCGACCCGAAGGAGTCGACCTGGCTGAACGAGGGGCTGGCCGACTTCGCGACGTCGCTGCTGGGCTATGTGGACAGTCGGGCGGGCGTACCGGAGCCGGGGAACGACACGCACCTGATGTGCTTTCAGGGCTGGGGGCTGGTGCGGACGCGCTACAACCGGACGCCGCGGGCCTGCGGGGGGCCGCAGAACTCGCTGCACCTGTGGAACGAAGGGGCGCCGAGCGAGGTGCTCGCGGACTACGGAAACGCGTTCCAGTTCGTGCTCTACCTGCGGGACCGGTTCGGGGTCGGGGTGGTGTCGCTCCTGCACCGGGACGGGCTGCGGCAGGGCCTGGCGGGGGTGCAGGCGGCGCTACCGACGGGGGTGGGGCTCTACCAGGTGCTGCACGACTACCAGTTGATGACGCTGGTGGACGGGGTGGTGGACGCCCCGGGCGGAACGGTCTCCGGGATAGCGGCGTCGCGGGTAACGGCTGCGAGTCTTCGCTCCTCGGTGAATCCGGCGAACAAATCGGCGTACGACATGCCGGGCGCGGCGCCGAACGGAGCGGACTACGTGCCGTTGCCGACACCGCTGCGCTCGGTGTCGTTCCAGGGCGCGAAACTCCTCCCACCGCTGCCGACCGGCTGGACGATCGCCGGGAACACACTGTTCTCGGGCAACGGCAACGATCTCGACTCGTACGCGGTGCTGCCGGTCCGGATTCCGCCGGGCGTGCCAGTCTTGTCCCTGGAGACGGCGTACGCGGCCGAGCGGAGCCACGACTTCGCCTACGTGACGATCTCGACGGACGGCGGCCGGACGTACCACACGGTGCCCGGCGACCGGACCGTTCCCGGCCCGCTCGGCCCAGGCCTGAACGGCGTAAGCGGCGGCGTCGTCTCGGCGAGATACCACCTCAAGCCGTACGCGGGGAAGCCGGCACTGCTGGGCCTCCGCTACGTGACGGACGGCGCCGGAGCGACGGGCGGCTGGCGCATCGGCAACGTGACGCTGGCCGGCCGGACACTGAACAACGGCTCGACGCTGTCCGGCTGGAAGTCGCCCACCGAGATCCGCCCGACGCCGGTGCACGGCTGGCACGTGCGCCTGGTGGGACTGCGCGGCCGGCACGCCGAGGTGGTGCCGCTCGCCGAGTTCGCGCGGGTGGCCAGCTATCCCCGGGTGGTCGCTGTCGTCGCCCAGGACGAGCCGTCCGAGCGGGAGAAGCGCTTCGCCCCCTACCGCCTGACCGCCAACGGCACCCTCCAGCCCGGCGGCGGAACAGAGAGTCCGCCACAGCGTCGACTGCTGCGCCGACACCGGACAGCACACCTCCCGCCGCGGTGACAAGCCTCCACCGACCCGCCGCTCTTCCCGTCCGCGGCCTGCCGCCCCTGGCCCTACGCCAACAAGCCGTAAATCAGCGCCGTAGAACCGGAGCCGGCCCTGTTGATCTGGCCGCCACAGAGGATGTGGGCACCGGTTTCGGGGAGTGTCTCGAGGTTGGCGAGGATCTCCAGACTGATGCGGTGTCTTCGGTAGACCAGGTGGGACACCGTGTAAGCGGCGTCGATGCCGACGTCGGGGCTGAAGGCGTCGGTGCCCGTGCCGCCTCGGTGGCCGATCCGGCCTGTGTCGATGAGCCAGCGCGCCGTCTCGACCGCGAAGCCGGGATGGTGCAGGCCGCCACCGCCACCGCCACCGCCGCCACCACCACCGCCGCTGGTGCTGGTGCTGGTGCTGGTGCTGGTGCTGGTGCTGGCACCGGTGAAGTCGGCTGTGCCCCACTTGGCGTCCCAGCCGGTCCAGATGATCACCATCGACTCGTCGGGGATCCGCCCGTGTTCCTCCTCCCAGCTCTCCAGGTCGGCGATCGTCACGGCGTAGTCGGGATCGCGCGCGCACTGCTCCCGTACGTCGATCTTGACCGCTTGCCGATGAAGGTCTTCCAGGTCCAGCTCGTCGGCGAGCGGCTCGCCCTGGTTGAAGTGGCCGGGCGCCCCCCAATGGGTGCCGGTGTGCTCGCCCTGGCGGACGAATCGCAGGTAATAACCGTCTCTCTCGATCGTGGCGACCGTCTCGAGCTCGAAAGGCGGGTCGCCGGGGTAAAGGTTGGTGGTCGCGGGGTCGTTCACGTGGGACAGGCTGATCAGTCGCATCGGTTCGCTCACTCTACCTCATTGACAGTGTCATGGTAACAGTGTCAAAGTAACGGCATGTGGACGCTGGACGAGTTGGTGAAACGGGTGCGCGAGGCCCTCGAGGCCGAATACCCCGGCGTGCCGAACGGACGCGTCCGCGACGTGCCCGATCGGCGGGTCATCCGGTGGTATTCGACGATCGGCCTGGTCGACAAGCCGCTCGGCATGCGAGGGCGCACCGCCCTCTACGGTCCTCATCACCTGCAACAGCTCGTCGCCATCAAGCGCCGGCAGGCCGAGGGTTACAGCCTCGCCGAGATCCAGGCCGAGTTCACCGGCATCTCTCCCTCCGCGCTTACCGACATCGCCCACGTGCCGCCCCAACTGCTGATCGAGATCGACACCGAGGGTCCCGACAGCCAGTTCCACCGCCCGCGTTTCTGGGCCGATCGGCCGACCGAGGCCAGCCTGCCCCCGCCCGAACTGCCGCAGATGTCCACCGCCGTCGTCACCGCGTCCGACCCTGTCCGGCCCAGACCCTCAGCCACGACCCAGCCATTCACCGGCTTGGCGCTCGGCGGCGGTGTGCTGCTGCTCGTCCCCCAAGCCCTGTCCGACCGCGACCGCGACGCCATCGCCGAGGCCGCCGCTCCCCTGCTCGACCTGCTCGCCGCCCGAGGCCTGACCTCCGCCGAGGGCCTGATCGATGGGAACCCGTCATGACCCTCTCCGTCACCCCGATGGATTCCGGGGAGATCAGCCGCATCAAGATCCTGCCCGACTCGGGCTTCGGCATGCTGCGCACCGACCGGGGCGCTCTCCCGCTCGACCGCCTCGACGTGCGCGCCCGCATCAGCGGCCTGGTCGCGCGCACGATCCTGCTGACCGAGTTCGTCAATGTGCACGACGCCGCGCTCGAGGCGACCTACATCTTCCCGCTCCCCGACCGTGCCGCCGTCACCAGCATGACCATGACCTGCGACAACCGTACGATCATGGCCGAGCTGCAGGAGCGCGGGCAGGCCCGCGAAGCCTACGACCGGGCCGTCGCGGCCGGGCAGCGGGCGTCGATCGCCGAGGAGGAGCGGCCCGACGTTTTCACGATGCGGGTCGGCAATGTCCTGCCCGGTGAGCGCGTCGTGATCGAGCTCAGCCTCGTCGGTCCGCTGCCGTTCGAGGACGGCGAGGCCACATTCCGGTTCCCGCTCGTCGTGGCGCCGCGCTACATCCCCGGCAACCCCCTACCCGGGCCCGCGGTCGGCGACGGCTGGACGCCCGACACCGACGCCGTCCCCGACGCCTCGCGCATCACTCCTCCGGTGCTGCTCCCTGGCTTCCCCAATCCGCTGCGCCTCGGCATCTCCGTCGAGATCGACCCGGCCGGGCTCGAACTCGGCGAGGTGCGGTCGAGCCTGCACACCGTGGTCGACCGCGACGGCCAGCTGACGATCGGCCCCGACGAGCGCGCCAACCGCGACTTCGTCCTCCGGCTGCCCTACGCGGGTGGCGGGGAGACCGCGATCGCCGTGCCCGACGAGACTGCTGAGGAGCCCGAGGGCATCTACCAGCTGATCGTCCTGCCCCCGGCCGGCGCCGCCGCCCCGCGGCCCAAAGACGTGGTTCTTCTGCTCGACCGTTCGGGCAGCATGGGCGGCTGGAAGATGGTGGCCGCCCGCCGGGCCGCGGCCCGGGTCGTCGACACGCTGACCGCCGCCGACCGTTTCGCCGTGCTCACCTTCGACCACCAGGTCGACCGCCCCGACGACCTGCCCGCCGGGCTGGCCGACGCGACCGACCGCCACCGCTTCCGCGCGGTCGAGCACCTGGCCAAGGCGACCGCCCGCGGCGGCACCGAGCTCCTGTCCCCGCTCGCCGCGGGCCTCGACCTGCTGCGCGCGAGCGAGGGCCGTGACCGGGTGCTCGTGCTGGTCACCGACGGCCAGGTCGGCAACGAGGACCAGATCGTCCACGACGTCACCCCGTTGATCGGCACGACCCGCATCCACACCATCGGCATCGACCGCGCGGTCAATGCGGGCTTCCTGGGCCGGCTGGCCGCCCTGGGTGCCGGTCGCGCCGAGCTGGTCGAGAGCGAGGACCGGCTCGACGCGGCGATGGAACACATCCACCGCCGCATCGGCGCCCCCGCGGTCACTGACCTGAGCATCGCCGCCACCGGCATCCAGCTGCACGACGACGACCGTTCTCCGTCCCGGCTGCCTGCCCTCTTTCCCGGTGTCCCGCTGGTGGTGAGCGGCCGCTACACCGGCCGCCCGACCGGCGAGCTAGTGGTCACCGGCCGCACCCGCGACGACCGCGAGTTCCGCACGACGATCGCCCTCCAGCAGCGCACCGAGCCCGCGGTCGAGACTCAGTGGGCGCGCGCCCGACTCCGTGACCTCGAAGATGCCTACGCGGCCGGCGACCGCTCCTTGGAGCAGCGCATCGTCGCGACGTCTCTGCGCTACGGTGTACTGTGCCGGTTCACGGCGTTCGTGGCCGTCGACAGCCGCATCGTCAACGAGGGCGGCGAGACTCGCCGCGTGACCCAGCCCGTCGAACTGCCCGACGGCTGGGAATCCCCGGCCTCCGCCTCGCCTGTCATGATGCGCCTGGCCTCCGCCGCAGCCCCGCCGATGCCGCCCGCTGCCCCCGGCCGTTTCGCCCCGACCCTCGCCGACGGTTCTCTTGCCGATCCGAGCTTCGCCGCGGGCGGTGCCGGCATCCTCGGCGGCCCCGCCCGCGGCTACGTCGGCCGCCGCGGCACGGCCGGCGCCCGCGGGCCCGGCACAGCAGCCACCCCGGCGATGCTGCGGGCGGGCAAGGCCATAGCAGGCTCGACCGGCATCCCGTCACTCGACGAGATGCGCACCCTGGCCGCCGTCGAGGCCCAGCGCCTGCGTGACGCTGCCTCCCTCCCCGACTGGGAACGCCGCGACCTGCTGGACGACCTGACCAGCCGCCTCGACGTCCTGGTCGGGTCCCTGGACGACCGCGACTTCACCCCGCTGAAAGACCTGATCGCCAAGCTCCGGAGCGACGCCCCCCTCAACGAGAGGTGGACAACAGCAACAGACGTGCTGACCACCTTCGCCGGCACCTCCACGCCACCCGAGCCCTCCGCCGACTCCTCAACACCGCCGCCCCCCACCTCAGACCGCAAGGCGTTCTGGAAACGCTGACCCCTTGACATCCTCGCCGCCATGAATGACGACGATTCCCTCCGAGCTGCGCACGGAACACATGCACAACCCCAAGGCGGGTTCTCGCTTCACCGGGATCGCCCACCGCTACACACGGCCGGGTCTTACGTTCCCTCCACGAGCGTTTAACGTCTCCGCAAGCCCTGCGGCGACTACCAGGCTGTGTCCGTCCTGGCACTCCGGGGCTTCCGGCGAGCACCGGTACTCCGGCCCTTCGCCCCGCACGGGTGCAGGGTACGTCGATGCAAAGGTCAAGGTCAAAAGCACTGCTCGGGCCCTGGCGGCCCTCCCAGCGCGGGCCTTCACCCCCGGGCTGAAGCCCGGAGCACTGGCCCGCATTCCGGTAGCTTGCCCACGCCCGCAGGCGGGCGGGGCGGGCCTTTTCTGTGATGGTGGTGCCAGGGTCGCGTATTGATGATCAAGCAGGTAGGTTCTGGCTAGATCAACTTGGGTCTCCGGTGTGGAGTCGGACGGTGCGGCGGGGTCGACTGTCACTTGCCGACGGAAGCTGGTCGATCTCGGCGTTGGATCGGCGTTGGATCGGCGTTGGATCGGCCACAAGGTGCGGAAAGTCGGATGTTCAGGGGACGGCATGATCTCGATCTTCGCGGGTAAGTTGGGCGGCCGATCGTCTCTTGGCGGCTCGATGGCGGCGGGTGAAGCGTGACGGACGACGGGCACGGCGACGAGCGGGATCCGTTGCTCGTTCGGCCGTTCGTGCTGCACGACTCCGGTGCGCTCGGGGACGATGAGTCGGCTCAGACCTGGCCTTCGGCTGCGGTCCGCGACGTGCGGTCACGGGATGCGCCCGACAATGCTGACGCGCCGACCGCGGTCCTGCACCTGCCCTTCAGACGCAAACACGCCGCGGCTGCCTCCGCCATCCGTCCCGTCACCAAGGGCACACGCGGCCGGCGGCTGACCGTCCTGGTCGGCGTCGCCACCGTGGTCGTGCTGAGTGCCGCGGCCGCCGGTTATGCCGCGCTGCGTGACGACGTACGTCCGTCAGTCTCGACCGGACTGCCCGGTGGGCCGGTTCCTGCGGCGACGGGGCCGGCCACGACCGGTGCCGCCGGTTCGACCCCGTCCGGCACGTCCACCACTCCGTTCGGCCGCTCCGGCAGCGACGCGCCTGGGTCGACGACGAAGACGGGCGCTCCCGCGGGCCCCATCGCCCAGGCGACCAGCAAGCCGACCGGCAGCCCGTCCGCCGGCGTGCCGATCGCGCTCGATCCGTCGCCCAGCGGCGGCGGCAAGACCACGACACCCCGCTCCCCCGAGGGCAGCACCCCCGCGACGCCGGCGGGCGATCGTGTCGGTGTGATCCGCGGCCAGAACAGCCTCTGCCTCGACCTCAACGGCGGGGTTCCGTTCGACGGCAACCACATCCAGGTCTTCGGCTGCAACGAGACGAACGCCCAGACGTGGACCCTGGCCGTCGACGGCACGTTGCGCGTCCTGGGCAAGTGCGCTCTGGCGGCGTGGGACGACTCCGTCCGGATCGTCCGGTGCGACGGCCGCACGACAGCTCAGTGGCGGCTCGACAACCAACGCCTGATCAACGCGGCCTCGAACGACTGCCTGACCGACCCGTCCGAGGGCCGGCGCCCGGGCACCGGCGTGCGCGTCTCCGACTGCGACGGCTCAGCCAGCCAGCGCTGGTCCCTGCGATAGAAGCTGAGTGGCCTCGCCGTGCCGACGCACAGTCGCCTCGGAGGCTGTCATCGTGGCGAGAATGCGGCGTGACCTGGCCGGGGCGTCAGCGAGGTCGGAGGCTGTCGGTGCGGCGAGC
>DASRYP010000161.1:0-3648 GCA_035687165.1 Actinoplanes sp.
CCTGCCCACCGCCGACAACACCCACGAGGTGGCCCAGTCGATCGTGCCGGAGAGCCGCATCGTCTACGCCGACAACGACCCGCTCGTGCTCACCCATGCGCGGGCCCTGCTGCGCAGCAGCCCCGAAGGTGCCACCGACTACATCGACGCCGACGCCCGCGACACCGCCACGATCCTCCGGCAGGCCCGGCACACCCTCGACTTCGAACGGCCGGTCGCGGTGATGCTGCTCGGCGTCCTCAACTTCATCGGCGACGACGACGAGGCGCGCGGCGTGGTGACGCGCCTGATGGCCGCCGTACCGTCCGGCAGCTACCTGGCCATCGCCCACCCGACCACCGAGATCAGGCCGGACGAGTCGGCGGCCGCCGCGAAGCAGTGGAACGCGACCGCCACGCCACCGATCACGTTGCGTCGCCGAGCCGGCCTGCTGAGCTGGTTCGAGGGCCTGGAACTGCTCGAACCGGGCGTCGTCACCTGCACCAAGTGGCGCCCCCAGCCGGGCGACCCGGCCGCTCGAACCGACGTTTACCAGTTTTGCGGCGTCGCCAGGAAACCCTAGGCGGTGCGGCCACGGTGCGACGTGGCATGCCGCGTCGCACCGTGAACGTATGACGGCTGCCGGAAGGCATTGCCCCAGCCGGTCCGCGGCCGGCTGCACTGCCCGGTCGTCGACGGCAAGTCGGGGGTGGGCGGAAGGCTGGGGCATTTACCCCGGGGTCAGGGGCGCCAGCTGTCGTTCACGGTCAGGGTGCAGGCGGTGCCGGTGTTCAGGGATCGGTTGGCGCCGGACTCCCACGCCACGGTCGAGCCGTTCTTCTTGACGTACTTGTATTCGATCGCGGTGTTGGCGGGCAGCGACACCGTGCCGCGCCAGACCGGGTAGGTCGTGGCGGAGAGGGCTACGCCGGCGCTGGTGTTCCAGTTGGAGAGTTCGGTGCGGTTGCCCAGGAGGAAGACGTTCTCGCCCCAGACGGTGGTGGCGTTCGCGGCGAACGTGACGGCCACGCTGGTGCAACCGCTGCCGCCGCCGGAGGTGCGGGCGTTGAGGTGCAGCGCGAGCAGGCTGTTGGCCGGGACGGACGCGGTGAACTGGCCGGAGGCGTTCACCGTGTACGTCGTACCGGTGCAGGTCTGTCCGTTGACGTCGCCGTTCGCGACGTCGCAATACGTGCCGGCCGGCAGGGACGTGCTGAAGGTCCGGCTCAGGGTACCGCCGCGGTTGAAGACGGCGTACGCGTTGGCGCCGCGCCCGAAGGCGATCTGGCTCCCGCCGTTGGACCACCAGTTCGTCACGCCGGTGCCGTAGGACGCGTTGTGGAAGCCGACCAGGTTCGCCGTCGTTCGCCACCGGTGCTCGCAGGCCCAGCCGGACGAGCAGTTCACCGGGGTCGTGGTGCCGTTCGAGCTCGCGGGCGGCCCGGCCTCCGGATTGCTGAACGTGAACGACGACATCACCGACGGAGTTCCGTACGGGAAGGCGAGCATGAATGCCTCGGCCAGCGCGTAGTTCGTACCGTCCTGGTAGGTCAGCTTCGCCCGCCCGTTGCGCTGCGTGTCGTGGTTGTCGATGAACGCCACCGCGTCGTCACCGGCCAGCAGCATCTGCGAGGGCAGGTTGTGCAGGCCGGCCAGGTTGCCGTCGCGGAACGCGGTGCCGACCACATCGCCGTACCGGAACTCGGTCACATCCCCGATTCCGGTGTATTCCGTCGGGCTCGGCTCACCCGCGCCGCCCTCGATCGTCTCCTGGAACACGTACGGATTGTTGGTGAGCCGCGAGTAGATGTTCTGCAGATCGGCCACCGGCACGTGCTTGGCCGCGTCCACCCGGAAGCCGTCCACCCCCAACGAGACCAGATCATTGAGGTACGCGACCAGTTTGCCCCGTACGTACTCGGCTTCGGTCTTGAGATCGGCGAGGTCGACCAGTTCGCAGTTCTGAATCTCCCACCGGTCACCCCAATCGGCGATGTCGTCATTGCCGTTGCGCCCACAGTGGTGGAAGTCGTCATTCCCGAACGGCACGGCCGGGTAGGAGTAGTGGCCGTACGACGAGCCCGCGCTTCCGGGGCCGGTCGACGCGCCACCGGCCAGGTGGTTGATGACCGCGTCGACGTAGATCTTCACGCCGGCCGTGTGACACGTGCTCACCATGTTCGCGAAGGCCGCCCGGTCGCCGCGCCGGGTCACCAACTGATAGCTGACCGGCTGATAGTCCTGCCACCACGGGTAGCCCGCGCCGGGCAGCACGACGTGCTCCTGCGGCGGCGACACCTGCACGCCGCCGAAGCCCTTGGGGCCGAGCGTATTGGTGCATTCCGCCGCGATCGACGCCCACGGCCACTCGAAGAGGTGGACGATCACGTCACGCGGGCCGGGATTCGCGTCTGCTTTGGCGTCGGCCCGGTCGGGTGGGCTGACTGCCAGCACCGCGACGACGGCGACCAGCAGGACCGTCATGAGCTTTCTCATCGGTTCTCCTTTCCAGATTAGAAGAGAGTGGCGGCAACGGCAGCGGTCGTCGGGCTGAGTTGCGGTCACGGGAAGAGCTTGCCGCCAGGCTGCCCGAAACGCATACACAAAATTCGATCGAATCCGGGTGCGTTCGCGGCGGAGGAGGTCGGGCCCGGACCGGCCGGGCGGATCCCGCAAGCTACGACGGGCGGTAGCTGGCTCGGATGTGGAAGCGTTCGCCCTGCGGGCCGAGGATGCTCAGCAACTCGACCGGGTGCTCGTCGGCGTTGCCGAACCAGTGCGGCAGGTGCGTGTCGAACTCGGCCACCTCGCCGCTGGTGAGCACGAAGTCCTGGTCGCCGAGGACGATGCGCAGGCGGCCGTTCAGCACGTAGAGCCAGTGGTACCCCTCGTGCGAGCGCGGATCGGGCTTGAGTCCGATCGGGCCGGCGGGCAGCACGTGTTTGAACGCCTGCAGACCGCCGGGCTTGCGGGTCAGCGGGACGACGGTCATGCCGTTGTGCGTGGTCGGCCGCAGGTGCACCCGGGGGTCGACGCCCGGCGCCGCCCCGATGATCTCGTCGAGCGGTGTCCCGTAGGCCTTGGCCAGCGGCAGCAGCAGTCGCAGGCTCGGCTTGCGCTTCCCCGATTCCAGCCGGGACAGCGTGCTGATCGGGATGCCGGTCGTCGCGGCCAGCGCCGTCAGCGTGATGCCCCGCCGCAGCCGCAACTCGCGCAGGCGCTGCCCCACCCCGGCCAGCACCGCGTCGAAGTCATCGCTCACCTCCCCACTTTGCCCGCTTCGTCACGGGGAGCGCACCGAACCTTGCCGATCCGGCAAAGCGCGGGACAAGATCTTGACCTGTCCACCCCGGCGTCGCTACCTTGCCGAGACACTGCACATTTGCCGCAGGACATCGCGGGAGAGTCGAGGGAGGCTTACCCGCTTCGCGAAGGAGCCTCCTGATGGCTGTGTCCGTGTTCGACCTGTTCTCGGTGGGTATCGGCCCGTCCAGTTCTCATACGGTCGGTCCGATGCGCGCCGCCCGCCTCTTCTCGGCGCTGCTCGACGAGCGCACCGTGCAGGTGCGGGCCGAGTTGTTCGGCTCGCTCGGGGCGACCGGGCACGGGCACGGCACGCCCAAGGCGGTGCTGCTCGGACTCGAGGGTGAGGACCCCGAGACCGTCGAC
>DASRYP010000162.1:0-10345 GCA_035687165.1 Actinoplanes sp.
ATGTGGGAGCGATGGTCGCTCAGGCTCGTCATGGCCGCCGCCGCGATCCTCGCAGCGCTGGTCCCCGTCGGGCACGTGGTCGCCTGGACACTCGTCCACTCGCCACCCGGTACCTCGTGGCTGGCCGGCGCAACGAACGCCACCATCTCCGAACTCATGCCCTTCGCGGGCATCGTCGCGTATCGCATCTGCCGCAGATCAGACCGCTCGGTCGTACTCCCCGTCGTGTTGTTCATCCTCGGTGCCGGCCTATCGCTCAATGCCCAGCTTGACATGGCCTCGCCCGGAATCAGCGGCGCCATAGCCTCCGCCGCACCGACGGCAGCGGTCATGCTGATCACGAAGACGGCGATCGCGCTGCTCGCACCGCACGAGCGCGCGACCATCCGCCGGGAAGTCGCCCAGGCCACGCATGCCGCACCACCCGCACCCGAACCTGTAGCGGAACTGCCGGAGCCCGAGCCGATCGCGGATAGGTCGGAGCCCGAGCCGCCATCCGAGAGCTGTCCACCAGAGCCCGCGCCGGTACCCGGCAGCCGCACGTCCACTCGCGGCAAGCGGGGCGGGCTTCCTGCATCGCTGACCAGTGCCGGTAAGGTCGAGGCGACCGCGAAGAAGCTGGGCGCGGACACCCCGATCGCGAAGATCGCCTCGGAGGCCGGCGTGAGCGTCAGCACGGCGCGGCGGTACCTGCCGAGACCGCGGCCGTCGCAGGCAGAAGCCTTGCCTGCAACCGCGCAGGTCAGCTGAGCCGGCAAACGGCAGAGTTCGTCCTCCCTTGCCGGACTATCTAGCCAAGCCGTCGTCGTCACTACGATCAAGGTTCTCCTGCACGACCCAGCCATGTTCGCAAGGGGCCGACCCTGCTCCTTTAGAGGCTGCTGCTCGTCACTGCAACGATGTAGCCCACCAGGGGCGACCGGGTGAAGATCCGAACCTTGATAGGCCGCCGGTTCTGCCTTGACGTTCGGCCGGGGTGCGGAGCGGTGAGGGGCGTGGCATCCAGTCTGAAAGCAGCCGTTAGCCTTCTCGTCATGACAGGCCCGCTCCCGAGCAGCTCCAACCCGCCGTCCACACCATTCTCCGACGAGGGACTTCATCGGAACGGAAGATTTGTGTGGGCGCCTCTGCGTGGTTGGGTCGATGTGACGCACAAGCCGGAGGAGATCGTACGGCAGCACTGGATTCGGCGGCTCCTGGTCGACGGCGGGTTTTCGCTTGAGCAGATGGATCAGGAACGCCGTACACACTCCGGCAGGCGCTCTCCGCGTGCCGACATCGTGGTGTGGCACAACGCGGCTGATAAGCAGGCTGGGCGCGAGCCGGTATTGGTCGTGGAGACCAAAGCCGACGAGGGCATAGTCCGGCCCGCTGACTTCTGGCAGGGTGAGTCTTACGCGCGTGCAGCAGGCGCGAGATTCCTTGTGCTCGCCAACGCTAGCAATCAGGTCGTCTTCGAGCTGACCAAGGGTATGCCCGGACGGGCTCGTCAGATCAACAGTTGGCCGAAGGCCGCCGACATCGGCGACGAAAAGCGCCTCAAAGCGCTGATCGAACGGCTTGAGGTGTTTGATCGTGAGCAGTTTCAGCGTGTGCTATTCGAGTGCCACAGCCTGCTGCGGGACAACCATGCAATGACACCGGACCGCGCCTTTGACACGATCTCGAAGGTGCTGTTTATCAAGCTTCACGTCGAGCGGACTCAGACACATGAGACGTTTACGACGAAGTATCTGGACGGCGCTGCCAAGTACCTGACCAACCCGAAGCTCGCTCTACATGAGCAGATGTTCGAGCAGACGAAGGCCGCCTATTCGGCTGATGATCTCTTCGCGGAGGACGACCGCCTGGATGTCTCGGCGGACACGTTCCGCGACCTGGTTAGCAAGCTTGAACGGTTTAACCTGTCCAAAACCGGCGAGGATATTAAAGGCATCGCATTCGAGAGATTCCTCGGGCGCACGTTCCGTGGCGAGCTTGGCCAATTCTTCACGCCCCGTCCGGTAGTGGAGTTTATCGTCGATGTCCTTGACCCCCAGGAGGGTGAGGTTGTGTGCGACCCGGCCGCCGGTTCGGGCGGGTTCCTCATCAGCGTCTTCGACCACGTACGTGACCAGATCACCGCGGACATCGCGTCCGAACGACAGCAGCTCATCGACAAGATCAATGCCGAGTACCCTGACGATGCCGACGATGGGGCTCTCGACGAACGTGACAAACGCATCGAAATCGCCGTTGAGAAACTGAACAAGCAGCTCGCCCCGAGCGACGCAGATGGCGGCCCGACGGAAACCCGCGTCGGGAAACTGGCTTGGCAATGTATTTACGGCACCGACAAGGAACCACGCGCCGCTCGTACCGCCAAGATGAACATGATCATGCACGGCGACGGACACGGCGGGATTCACTGGCACGACGGCCTCGTTGACATCAACGGAATCTTCAACGGCAGGTTCCGTGTCGTCGTCACCAACCCGCCGTTCGGCGCGACTGTCACCTCGTCCCAGCGCATCGGCTCCAGCCCTGAAGCGGATGTTCCCGACGACTATGAGTACCGCCGGCGCCAGCAACTGCGATATGGCAAGGATTGGCTGGGCGCGCACAATAGCGTGGTCAACGCGCGGGGACAGAAGATCCTTGACCAGTTCGAGATCGGGAAGGGTACCACCTCCCGTAAGACCGAACAGATGTTCCTGGAACGATGTATCCGCCTGCTTGAACCCGGAGGACGGCTGGGCATCATCCTGCCCAACGGAAACCTGAACGCCTCATCGCAGGCATGGCTGCGCCGCTGGGCGGAAGGAAAGGCGCTTCTCCAGGCCGTCGTTGCCTTGCCGCCGGAGACCTTTAAGTTCTCGGGCGCCTCGGTGACGGCGTCGGTCTTGTTCATGCAGAAGTTCACTGACGATGACTCCCAGCGGTGGGAACAATGCTGGACTGACGCGTTCGAGGCAACCGAGCATGAGTTCGGGCCGCGACGTGATGCTCTGCTGAGTGACGCTGCCGATGCGCTGCTACACAACGACGACACCGAACTTCGCGACATACTCGATCAGCTTGCCGCGCTCGAAGTCACACGAGTGATTCCTGAGCCCCTACGGGCGCGGAAGGACAGCCTTGTACGAGGTGCGCCCGCTACCACACTGCGTGGCCCTATTTGGCAGGGCAACACGACCGCGGCAACGCGAGACCTGAAGAAGAGTTACACGGAGCGTGCTGCGGCGGTCCCCGGCTTGGCGAAGGCACTGGCGTCACTCCGGGCGGCGCTTAAGAGCCTCGACGATCAGCAGACGGCCAGCATGTGGAAGTACGTCCGCGAGGCATTCGATTACCCGGTATTCATGGCTACCCCGAAGGCGGTCGGGATCACAGCCACAGGAGAAACCGGCGAAAACGTCCCTAATGACCTTCCGGCCGTGTTGGCTGCATGGCAGCAGTTCAAGGCCAAGCATCTCTCTGAGGTTGTCGCGTGACCGCTACGATGACTAGCGTTATGCGCTTTGCGGCGCTAGATCGCTGGGACGCCGGCTTCGGAGACTCTTTACTGGGCCGCGATTGGCGCTGGCCGATGGCGGTACTCAAGGATGTCGCTGACATTCGCCTCGGCACGCAGCTCCAAAGCAAGATCAGCGACGGCATCAAACTTCCCTATCTTCGGGCTGCTAATGTCCAACGTGGATTCCTCGACCTGACCGACGTAAAGAGCATGTTCGTAACGAAGGAGCAAGGCGAACGTCTTCAGCTAATTGAGGGTGATCTCCTATTTGTGGAAGGGAACTCCCTAGAGGAGGTGGGTCGTGTCGCTGCGTGGCAGGGCGGCGACACCACGATTATTCAGAACGCCATCATCAGGGTTCGACTTTCCACTAATCAGCTCGATCCTGACTTCGTCATGTTGTGGTTTAACACGAGCGGCGGAAACGAGTATATTCGCCGCCAAGCCACTACAACATCGGGATCTCTTTGGCACATCGGCGCCGGCAAGCTCGCAAACGCTCCGATTCCCATTCCACCGATCGACATCCAACGGGAGATCGTCTCTGCCCATCGAGACCTGCTGGAGAGCGCCGATAAAGCCAAACGCAGGTCCGCCGATCTCATCAGCGCCGCGTGGGATGGCTTCGGCTCTCAACTGATCCACGAACCGGAAACGCTCGCCGCCGCGGGCATAGTGACGGTCACGAGATTCTCCGCGCTTGACCGCTGGGACACTGACGTGATCCCGATCGCCACGACGAGTCCGTACCCGATAGTCCCACTTCACGCGATTGCCGACGTACGGCTTGGCGTGCAGCTACAGCGATCGAACACAGGAGGGCAGGACGTCCAGTACCTGCGGGTCGCCAACGTACAGCGCGGCTACTTCAACCTCACCGACGTGAAAACCATGAACGTCAGTCCCGACACCGTGGCCCGACTGGCGCTGAAACGCCACGATTTGCTCTTCCTCGAAGCCAACTCGCTTGAGGAAGTGGGACGTTGCGCACGCTGGGACGGCCAGATTCCGACGTGTATTCACCAGAACCATGTAATCCGGGCTCGCCTGGATACAGCAGACATTCTGCCCGAATTCGTGGAGGCATGGTTCAACTCACCGCCGGGCGGATCCCACGTCCGCAACCGCGCTCGCACCACCAGCGGGACGCTCTACACAATCCCCGTCAGCGTCCTCGCGAACGCACCTGTCCCCGTTCCGCCAGTCGCGGATCAAGCTCGGCTCATCAGGGAACTACACGAGGGAATCGCCAAGGCTCGTTCGGTCCTGCTTGATGCCGGACGACTGCGGGAGGAAGCCGAGTCCTACGTCGTTTCCGCCCTGACCTCCTGAAAACCTTCCCGTCAGTCATCATCCGGCTTGATCTCGTCGGCTACGTAGACGCCGACGCCGGGCACTCCGTAGACGAGCCCTTCGGACTTCAGCACGAGCATGGCGTTGCGAACGACCATCTCCGAGACGTTGTGTTGCCGGCGGAGCTCCATCGTGGATGGCAGCTTGGCCCCTGGAGCGAGTTCACCGGATGTGATCTGGACGCGAATGTGCTCGGCGAGCATCACCCACTTGGCGGTGGCGGGCATGTGTGTCTCCCTGGTCTGCAACCGCCATTTCACCACAGACCGACCTACGCCAGCAAGATATCGCCACATGTCGTTGACCTACGCTATGTTGCTAGCGTAGGTTCTTCCCGGGACCGTCTCCCAGGTCTGCAAACCCGAGACGCCCCAGGCTGGGCCCCTACGCCCGGCCAGCATCATTAACACCCCGGTCGGCCGGGCCTCGCTCCGGCCGGCCGGGCTACTCACCACACCTCTGACCCGACGCTGGAGGAGGCTCCAAGCCGCGCGTCTAGCGTGGCGCGATCAACTGTCGGCCGTAGGCCGAGCGGCGCCGCAGATCAGTCCTTGGCGGTTCGCCGCGTCTTACCACCGAACAACCGCTAGAACGGCTACCAACGAGGATGGCTGCCTGATGAGGCGAGACGAACTATTACTACAGATCTCGGCGCTGCCGCCCGACACGGACATCGGCATTCAGGTCGGTGGTGATCACCTCGACATCGCAGACCTCGCGCCCTGGGGCGAAGGCAGGTTTGTCGCACTCAAGTGCAATTCCCGGGATCTTCATGACATGTTGTCACATTGGGGAATTCCAAAGGATCTGCGGAAGCTGATTGCGCTTGGCGAACAGGCTGAGAAGCACACCAAACGGCAAGACCACTAATTGCAGCCCGTCATGGAGCGTCATGGAGTACCCGCGGCACGAAAACCGTCAGCCCATCGACGCGACGATGAGGAGCAGCCAGAACGCCGCCATGCCGCCGAAGCAGATGAGGCCACCAAGGCGTCTCGAATAGTTGGTCCCGCGACCGGAGTCCAAGCGTGATCGACCGAAGATCGCAATCGTCAGGTAGCCGGCGAAAAACGCTATCGCCGGCAACCCGCAGAGCGACCACGGCACCAACGACAGTGGAAGCCGCCCGAGGTCGGTATCGGGGCTTGTCACCCATAACACGCCGGACACGATCGACGCTACGAATGCCGCCGCAATATAGATCAGCGCATTACGACCCGTTGACGACATTCCTGGTAGTAACGCTGGTTGATAGGCGCGCTCCTCGGCCCTACGCGCCTCGACGTCAGCCGTGTCCATCAACTCCCGCGCTCGGCGAACAGCTTCGCCGACATCCGTCAATCCCGTGCGCACCACTCCGCCGACCGAGGGACGCGGCTCGCGAAGCCTCGCCGCAAGCCCAGTCAGATGCTCCTGTTGAGCCGAGACGCGTTGCCGTAATTGCGCTACGGCCGACCGGCCGGCAGACGAGCTTTGCTCGGCCTCGTCCAAACGCCGCGCCTCTGTCTGCCTTAGGTCCGACAGCCGGCGCGACATGTCAGCATACCCAGCCCAATTCACGCCAGACTCCTGTCAGGTGGATGATGCGCGGGCCGCTCGACCGGAAAGCTTCACTTTCCGGAGGCAGTCTCAATAGCCGCCTCAACTCGATCCAAGTAGTTGAACCACCACTCACCCTCACTGATCTTCGGTGAAGCCGCCAGGACGCTTCCGGCAATGATGAATGTCAGAAAGAATGCACTCTGGGGATCAAGGATCTCCGAGAGCGGCTTGCCAGCAAGGATTCCTGTTAGGTATTTCCGAACCTCGGCGGGATCGAGATTGACCCAGCCTTCCATCTCCGTCACCGTCTGTGCAATTACCTCCACATCGGCGGCGGTCGGTTTCCCGTCGTAAGTATCGAAGATTGCGTAGCTTAGGACGGCAACTCCCAATTCGAGCACATCTGCTACAAGATCTTCTTGCTTCAGAGATCGGACGGCGGTATCGAAAGCCTCCGTGTCTGACTTCACTACTGCGTCGAGAATTCTCCTCAAGGAGCCCTCAGTTTGATCGTCAAAATTCATGTTCATTTCCCATCTTTTCGTTTCGCGTCCCATGCTTTGAAGGCTGAGATTGCGGCCCCTACGGCTAGCGCGGTGCCTGCGATGGCCTTCGGGAGCACTGGCAGGAATTCTGCGAAGGTGGCGTATCCAGCGGCCCCTGCGGAAGTCCACCAGGCAACCGATTCGCTGGTGAAACGTTCCCTCGGGCGCGCCGGGGGTGCCTTCCCTTGCCCTCTTCGACCTGAAGGGTTGAGGCGCTGGTTCGCTGCTGGCTGGCTGGCGGAAGCGGGCGAAGATCCAGAGCCACTCTGGGGTCCGCCTCCTGCGCTTCAAGTGCCGTCGGCTACTCCTCTGGCCGTGGTGAGAGTTTGGTTGGCTGCGTCGAGGGTGGCTGCGATCTGCTGGGCCAGGCTCTCCACGCCATCCTTAACGACTGTCGCGCCCGCTACGGCACCGGCCACGCCAAGTGCGACCGCTTGGGCGACCGCCTCATTCGCCTCCGTGCTGGCGGTAGCCACCGCGCCGCTGGCGTCGTCGAGCTTGTCGACCACCGATTGAAGCGCGCCGATGACGTCGTTAATGGCAGACATGGTTGGGTACTCCCCTTGGTCCGAGTCGGCCCACGCCGACAGAATGGCCGGCTGGTCGGCGTATCGATGTCCTGATCACCCAGGCTGCTGTCACGGCGCCGCGCCGTCGAGGTCGCCGTGGCGGCCGGGGCGTACGAACGGCACGATGAGCTGTTGCCGCTGGTCGTGCCGATCGAGCAGAAGTGCCCGGTTCGGTCGGGGTTGCCAGGTCAGGGTGTGATCCCCGACCAGCGATGACAGCTCGTTGCCGGGCACGTTGAGCGCGACGAGACACGCGACGTCCTCGCGGCCGGCGGAGCCGCCGATCGCGTCGGCGAAGCGCCGGGCGATGCGCCACCAGCTCAGCAGGTGGATGCCCTGGCTGGGGCCACGTCGCAGCACGGTGCGCAAGTCGTCCAGCCCGGTGGTGCGGTCGGGGCCGCGTTCGGACAGCATCGGGATGATCACGTCCGCGGCGAAGGTGATCAGGTAATTGGGGCGGCCGGCTGTTTCCAGGTCAGGGCTGGCCAGCTCATGCAGGATCAACTTGAACTGGCCCGCGTCGACTTCCAAGCAGTCGTGCCCGGCAGTCTTCAAGGCGGCTACGAGATCGTCGACTACCTGGTCCGAGGCCGCAGCGAACCCCGCTACCACGAACTGGACCGACCCGGGCTCGTGCTGGCGGGCAAGCCCTAGCGCAGCGGCATGCAGGATGTCGGCGCCGATGACCGAGGTACCCAACACCGCGAGGTGGCGCCCCGGCACCGCATCGAACGCGAACCCGACCGTGGGCAGACCGACGTCCACCGCCTTGCCCACGACAGCCTGCCGCCGCCGCACGAGAGGGGTGAAAGCCTGGTAGAGCGGATCGTCTTCGATGTAGTGCTCGGCGTAGCCGGCGAACACCGCGGGCGGATCGTTCACCGGCGAGCGGGCCTGCCACAGCACCTGCCGTTGCGCCGCCACGGACTTGGTGTCCGCCTGGGGGAACCGGACCACCCTGTTGGCCTCGGTCACACCGGCCGAGTCGTTGACGATCGCCGAGCCGACGCTCAGGCCGTCCGCGGCGTTGTTGTTCGCGTCGAGGATGCCGGACCCGCCGGGCAGCGCGATCCGCAGCGGGAACTGCCCGAAGATCGAATCCTTCTTGTTGTAGAGGGCTTCGATCCCGGCGATCGTCTGGCTGGCCAGGATCAGATGGATACCGTACGAGCGGCCCTTGCGGGCGAGGTCTTCCAGCGTGGCGGCGGCCTGCTGGGCGATGCTGTCGTTGCCCGCGAACAGGACTTGGAATTCGTCGATCACGACGACCAGGCGTGGCATCGGTGCGCCAGGCTGGACGGTGCGCAGGTCGGCGAGTTTCGTAACGCCAGCTTTCTTGAGGACACCCGCCCGGCGGTTGATCTCTCTCGACAGCGCCCGCAGTACCGCGAGGCCGTACTCGCGGTCGGACTCGATACCCACGGTGCGGGCATGGGGCACCCAGGACGGGTCCGCCATCGTCGGGGTGAACTCGACGAACGAGACACCCTCCTTGAAGTCCAGCAGGTACAGGCCCAGCTCGTCGGGCGAGTACCGCGACGCCAGCGCGTACAGCATGATCAGCAGCACGTTGGTCTTGCCGGCCCCGGAGCGCCCGGCGAGCAGCATGTGCGGGGTCGCGTCGTTCAGGGCCAGCTCGAACGGCTGCCTTCCGTCGCGGCCGACGACCGCCCGCAATCCTTGGATGGCGGACTCCTGCCAGATCCGCGCCGGCATCAACGAGGAGAAGTCCGTGCGGCGTGCCACCGTCGCGGAGGCCGCCGACCGGGCGCACACGTGCGCCACCAGGTCTTCACTTGCGCTCGCATCCAGCACCAACACCGCGGGTAGCCCGGAGCGGTCGACGGACAGCAGGTGCGGCCCCGGCGGCTCCGACATCCGGTACCAGCCGTTCCCGGCCGCGGTCACACTCGTTGTGTGGTCGAGCCGTGGCGCGGCTTCGCCGTGCAGATTCGACGGTGGATACCCGGCAAGCAGGAGATGGACCCGCGCTGCGGGACCCGCATGGGCCACCGCGGACAGGCGCGCCCAGTCACCGCGGCCTGCCCCGGACGGCAGTGCCGCGACGGCGATTACCAGCACGGGCGGATCAGGAAGGTCCCCGCTTTGCACGGCGAGGATCTGTCGTTCGGCCTCGTCGAGTGCGGCGCGCATCCCGGCAAGGTCCGTCGCCGGAAATGCCCACGCCTCGGCGTCCATCAATGGCCGAAATGCCGCGAAAACGACACCCAGGGTGGCGCCATCCACGGGCAGGACGCGCAGGGTGCCGTCCGGCAGTGCGGCCAGGGTACGCAGGAGAATCCCGCGGAGCCAGGCGGCCACCAGCGGGTCACGGGCATCAGTGTCGATGGTCAGGTGACCGCCGCCGACGAACGGGGCGACCGCCGGGAACACGACGTCCTGGCTCGGATATGCGTCACCGAGCCGCAAGTACATCGGCCGGCCGGGAACCGCGTCGCGTCCCATCGGCAGGTCAATGATCGTGTCGTCGAGTGGGCGCCCGAGCCAGCCAGGTAGCCAGGATCGGACCAGGTCATCGAGTTGGCGGGCGAGGCGACGCTGTTCCTGGTCAGCGTCCACGCCCGAGGCGCCGTCAGCGGCCATTGCCTGCACCACGGCCTCGGCATCCAGCAACAAGGCTGCGGCCTGGCGATGTGCAGCGACAGCGCGTCCGAGAAACCGCGCGACAGCTCCCACCGCAGTTCCTCCCCTACGACGATGCTGCGGCATCAACGGCGCTGACTGTATCTGACCTTGCACCCAGCGTCAGCCATCCACGGCGCTCTGTGTCCCAACATAGACAGTCCGGGCAATCGCGGCGATGACAGCGCGGCGGCGGC
>DASRYP010000163.1:0-3365 GCA_035687165.1 Actinoplanes sp.
GTCCGGAACTTCACCGCGGTCCCGGACGGCAGGTCCGACGGCGCGCGGACCGCGATCGGCGAGGCGCTCACGGCCGCGAACGGGTGCAGCGCATAGACCGCGACAATCTCCTCGCCGCCAAGATCGAGCTGCGGGCACACCTGCGCGAGCGGGACCAGCCGGGCCGCGACGTCGACCAGCACGTCGCCGATGCGCGGGGTCAGATCCGCGCGCCGCAGCGTCAGCTCCAGGCCGTCGCCGGCCATCAAGGTCTGTGGATCCGCGCTGGCGGACCCGATGGGCACTCCTTGCGGCAGGCTGGGAACGTAAAGCGTCCCGACCTTGATCAACGCATCATCGACGATGCGCACCGGGCACAGCGCCGCGGCGCGACGCGGCGTGGTCGATAGATCGGGCGGTGTCTTGAGCGCCACCTCGGCGGGCGGCTCGATCGCGAACGCGAAGCGGCCATCCGCCTCGCTCTCGCCGAACAGGCAGGTCGTGGCCATGCACGCCAGCACCATCTCGAAGCCGATCGGCACGCCGGCCTCGTCCGCCAGCGTGCCGGCCAGGCCGGGCCCACCGGGCTCCATGCCCGCGTCGTCGCTGCCGCCGCCGCTGTCCACGGCGCGGCCATCGGCGACGCTGCTGTCCACGGCCCCGCTATCCGGGGCGCCACCGCCGCCATCGTCGCCGCAGCCGGCGACGGACAGCACGAGAAGGAAAACGATGAGGATGAGGATGCTTTTGGAGAGACGCATGGTCGAGAACCTGCGCCGCCGAGAGCCGGGCTCTCCGCGGGCGCCGGGTCTCTCGTGCGGCATCACTCGGCGAGAAGCTGCTGGATCAGCTCGTCCATCGCGTAAGGATCGTACTCACGCGTGACGTACCGGATCTTGCCGGTCTTGTCGATGAGCACGTCGACCGGGAAAGGATTGAGCCCCGCAAAGTTCTGCACCAGGCTGGTGTAGGTTTCGGTCTCCTCGATTCCGATGTCGAACGTGACTCCCAGATTATTCACGAACTGCTGTACCTGTGCGATTTGCTCCACTGTGTCATGCGCGTCGAGTGCCACCACCACCAGCCCCTGGTCTTTGTACTTCTGATAGAACCGCTGCTCCATGTCTGGCAACTCCAGACTGCAGAGCGGTCAAAAAGTTGCGAAGTACGCCAGCAGGACCACGTTGCCCTGCGTCTGCGATGACGACCATGGCTCTCCATCGAGCAGCACGGCGTCGGTCTCCGGCAGCGCCATGCCCACGCCCAGGCCAGGCTGGTTGCCCACCAGATAGGCGGCGCGCAGCGGGGCCAGGGGATCGTCGGACAGGATCTGCAGATAGCCGGTCTCGAGCTCGGCCTTGGTCGCGGTATACGTGACCGTGAGGATCACCTTCTCGCCCGGCTCGATGCGAGCTTGACGCGGCGTGACGGCGTAGGCGTCGCCAAACACCCAGTTGTTCACCAGCGTCAGCGGCGCGGTGCCCTGGTTGGTGACCTCGAGCGGGAGCGTGCTGCTCTCCCCGACCTCCACCGGACCGAAGTCCATCATCAACACTGACTCGGGCAACAGGATGTTGGGCGCCTTCCGCTCGGCGTGCAGGCGATACGAGTAGAGCACGTGCCAGTTGCCGACGAAGACGTCGTCGCCCCTGAGCTCGATGCCGAGGATGCGCGACGTCGGGGCCGGACGGTCGCCGTCGGGCACGTCGTCGTCCTGGGTGAGCCGCACCGCGCCGATGAAGCTCGGGCTGGCGGGATTGGAGACGTCGTAGACGCGCGCGTCGTTCCACGCGGCCACGGCCACGCGGCCCTCGGAGTAGGCGACGCGGATCGGGGAGCCGCGCATCTGCGCCGAGCCGACGATCGTCGGGTTGGCGAGATCCGAGACGTCCACGACCACCAGGCCCGCGGAGCCGGACGCGACGTACGCGAAGTTGCCGTCGACGTCCACGCCCGTGGCCTGGCCGCCGGTGACGACGCTGCCGAGCACCGTGGGGTTGATCGGATCCGTGACATCGACGGTCACCAGTCCGCCCTCGTGGTCGGCGACGAACACGGTGTTGCCGCGCGCGACCACGCCCCAGGCATTGTTGAAGCCGGTCGCGAGCCCGACGCGCACGAAGCCGTTGATCGCGTCGAAGGTGTACACGCCCAGGCCGGTCTCGTGCAGGCCGACGAACATGTAGCCGTTGGCGAAGTCGATGCCCTCGTAGCTGACGCCCGGCTCCTGCAGCACCGGGAGCTGCACCGGCTCCTCGCGGTCGGTGATGTCCCAGCCCGAGAGGTACGTCGGGTTGCGGATGTTCCCGCGGTGGGTCGTGAAGACGAGGTCCTCGCCGTCCGACGCCAGGTGGATGCAGCCCGGCCGGCGCGAGTCGCCGGGGACGGTGTGCCTGAGGTTCTGCGCCAGGTAGTCCATGTCCCCGGCGTCGGTCGCTTCCAGGACCCCGAAGGTGTAGCTGCACTGGAGCAGCAGGCCGTCGTCGCGGAGCCGGATCTCATCGACGTGGAGGTGGTCCTCCTCGCCTTGCAGCCGCTGGAGCTGGACCATCGGGCTGAGGTACGTGCCGGGCTCGATCACACCGGGACCAGCATCGGCGGGACTGTTGCTGGCATCGGGTGCGGGCGGGGGCGGGGGCGTGTCCGCGTCCGGCGGGCCGGCCCCTCCGACATTGTCGCCGCAGCCCGCCAGCAGGAACGGCAGCAGCACCGGCAGGAGCCCAGTGTGCCGCCATCCCGGCCAGGGAGGACTGTCACCTTGTCGTTTCATGGTTGCCTTGTCGAGTGGAGTGGAGTGGCCGGATACCAGCCCAGCCGTCCGTTTTAGGTATACCGGTCAATGTATCATCGGGCCGCTGACCGCGTCAATCGCCGCCTGGAGCGCCCGCGGACGCCGCCCACCTGCTTGACGATCTCGGTGCACTTCGCCACCCTGCTACCCACCCGCGGCCCGGATGGCCGGCCTGCGGTATGCCACTGGAGGTCCGCTACATGTTACATCGCTCCTTGCTGGTCGCGGTCGCCCCGCTCCTGATGCTCTCGGTCGCGACGCCCGGCTGCGGCGGTGACGAGCCGCCGCCGTCCCGCGAGATGATCTCGGACATGGAGTTCCTCGCCTTCGTCGATGCCGACACCACCGCGCCGCGCACGATCCACCTGAGCGACTACTTTGCCGAGAACCGTCCCGGCACCAAGATCATCATGATCAACGCAGCCGCGGGCTGGTGTGTGCCGTGCATGCGCGAGGCCGCGGCCATGCCCGACCTCGCGGCCGAGTACGAGCCGCGCGGCGTGGCCATCCTCACCGCGGTGTTCCAGGACCAGAACGGCGATCCGGCCGACGAGGAGTTCGTGCGCGCCTGGTGCCAGAGCTTCGGGCTCGCGAT
>DASRYP010000164.1:0-6651 GCA_035687165.1 Actinoplanes sp.
CCGGGCCGGTGTCGGTGCTGTCGGCACTGCCGCCCGAGCCGCCGGTGTCGCCCGACTCCGTTTCGGCAGCGGAGCCCGACTCCGTTCCGGGGCTGGTGGTCGACTCCGTCTCGGGCTCGGCATTTGAGTCCGTTCCGGGCCTGGTGGTCGACTCCCTCTCGGGCTCGGAACTTGCGTCCGTTTCGGCCCCGGACGGGGACGAGCCCGAGCCGCTCGGGCTCGGGCTCGTGTCGTCCACGGCGGTGCCGCCGCCGATTCCGCCGGTGCCGGGTGGCTGCGGTGGAACCGGGATGACGGGTGACGAAGAGGTCGTCGGCGCGCTCGGGAGGTCGACCGGTGGCGGGTTCTCGACCGGCGGGTTCGGGACCGGCTTGGTCGTCGACTTGGTCGGCGGCTTCGTCTTGACCGGCGGTTTCTTCGTCACGGTCGACGTGGACGGCGTCGGGTTCTTCGTCGGGGAGGGGATCCGGGTGGACTCCAGCCGGGGCGCCGGCCGCCGGGGGGCGGCTCGGCGAGGCATCGGGTCGGAGACGTTCAGGGCCCGCGCGGCCGGGGTCGGTGGAGCCGGGGGCGGGGTGGGGGTCGGCGTCGGGCTGGGCTTGACCGTCGGCTTCTCCTCCTCGTCGGGCTCGAGGCCGGGCAGTGGCAGCACCGCGCTGGAACGGACCGGTCCACCGGCGAGGCTGACGCCGATCAGGCCGCCGTACAGCATGACCAGCACACCGAAGGCGTACGCGATCCGCCGCAAGAACCGGCTGCGGCGCCCCGTGCTGTCCACGAAGACCGGTGCGGGCATCTCGACCGAGATCACCTCGGTCGCGGGGATTTCGGTCGCACCGAATTGCGGATTTTCTGGCTCCTGCGAAGTCACGCGGCGAGCTTAAAAACATAAACGGCGATCATGGGCATCCTCACTCCATCGAGTGACCGATGATCGTTTCCTGGAATTCCACCTAAATGATGAGCGTCAGCGTTTGACCAGATGGCAGGTCATCTGTGCCACCGAAAACCGCGTACCCCTGAGCAGCACGGGAATGGTAGGAGAGCAAAGGTTACGTGGATTTACCAACTGATTTCGTGTCGCCTTCACGACAATGAAGGAGACGAAATGCCGAAGCTTCTTCACGGCTCCATGTGTACGTATTGAGCAGAATGAGGAGATATGTCCGAGTCGCCGGACTGGCATGATCGAAATTTGAAACTTCCCCTGGCCACCCGTTGTATCCGCCATCAGAGGTAGTTAAGCTTCATCTTGCGCGCCCCTATCGCCCGCTTCCCCCGTGGCAGGCGATCGGGGCGCGCTCTTACTGTCCCGGGTTTGCCGCTCCGCGCCGTCGCGCTTGGAGCCCACTCGGTTGATCTCTCACAATTCCGGCAATGCGGAGCGCCGCGGAAGCATCCACGGCGGTCCGCCCGGCGTCAGATCCAGCGGCCGCCCAGCCACATCCGCCCGGACCAGCTCTCGTACGGGATCACCTGGCCCACGAAGATCGGATAGAAGTACGCGAAACAGATGGCCACCAGCAGGATGTAGGCGCTGGCCACCACCGTGCCGATCAGCTGGCGATCTGTTCGGCCCGAGCCCCGCGCGATACCTTCCGGTGGCGTCATGATCGCGCCGAGGACGTAGACGACCGCCAGGATCAGGAACGGCAGCGCGGGCAGGACATAGAACGAGAACATCGTCCGGCCGTCCTTGACCGCGTAGTAGAACCACGGCAGCAACCCGGCCGCGGCCGGCGTCAGGATGGCCCACGCCCGCCAGTCGCGGCGGGAGAGTCCGAACCAGATCAGACCGGCCAGGGCAGGCAGGAACGACCACCACAGGACCGGCGTGCCCAGCAGCAGGATCTCGCGGGCACAGCTTGCGGCGCCGCAGTCACCGCCGTTGTTCCAGTAGAAAGCCACTGGGCGGCCGAGCAACAGCCACTGCCACGGCCACGACTGGTAAATGTGCCGCTCGGTCAGGCCGCTGTGGAACCTGTACGCCTCCTGGTGGTAGTGCCACAGGTTGCGCAACGCACCGATGAACGGTGGTTCGCTGAGCCCGTTCGCCTCGCGGTAATGGCGAAAGTATCCGGTGTCGGTGACGAACCAGCCGGTCCAGGTGGCCAGGTAGATCCCGAACGTCAGCGCGAAGCTGAGGAGCAGCCAGCCCAGGTCGCCCAGGATGCCGGCCAGCACCGGACCCCGCACCCCGGCCGAGCGACGCGCCTGCACCCGCCAGACGATCACCAGGGCGGCCAGGAACGGCGCGAAGAAGAGTGCGCTCCACTTCACCCCGCAGGCCAGTCCGAAGGTGACCCCGGCGACCAGCAGCCACCACGGGACGATCCGGGGCACGTTCGGAGTTTTCGCGGGGTCGAACCCGTTCTCCAGAGCCCGCAGCCAGTGCCGGCGGTAGTGGTCGCGGTCGAGCACCAGCGCCGCGAACGTGGCCAGGATGAACGTGCCCAGGAAGATGTCGAGCAGCGACGTGCGGGAGAGCACCAACTGGAAGCCGTCGAGCGCCATCAGCAGACCGGCCATGCCGGCGAGCAGCACCGAGTGGAACAGCCGGTAGGCGACCCGGACCAGGATCAGGATCATCACGGTGCCGGCGATGGCGGCGGGGAGGCGCCAGCCCAGCTCGGTGTTGCCGAACAGCAGCTCGCCCAGCGCGATCAGCCATTTGCCCAGTGGTGGATGCACCACGTACGCCGGGCCGTTGGTCTTCTCGTCCCACTCGACGCCGTGCTGGAGCATGTCCCAGGCGTCGGTCGGGTAGTAGACCTCGTCGAAGACGTGGCCCTTCGGGTTGCTGATCCCGTTGAGTCGCAGGATCGCCGCGATCACCACGAGCACGCCGGTGACGAGCCACGAGTGCGGGTCGAGCCAGTTGTCGAGCGTGGCCAGCCGCCGCCGGACCAGGTCGGGGACCGTTCGGAGGCCGCTGGGCTCGACCGCCGCGGGCTCTTGGGGGGCGAGCTCTTGCTCCGCTGTCGGCGCCGTAGTCACCCAGCGATGGTAGGGCGTTCGGCTCGAAGGTGACGCCCGCCGTCACCGAGCCCGGGCGTGTGATGGACTTTCGGCGTGGCTGCTGCAGAGAACGGATCCGGTCGTGTGGTGCTGGTCGGCGCCCCGCTGGGCAATGTCGGCGACGCGTCGGCCCGGCTGCGCGAGGTCCTGTCCACAGCCGACGTCGTCGCCGCCGAGGACACCCGCCGCCTGGCCCGCCTGGCGCGGGACCTGGACGTGACGGTCACCGGCCGGGTCGTCTCCTACTTCGAGGGAAACGACGAAAAGCGGACGCCGGAGCTGGTCGAGGCGCTGGCCGGTGGCGCGGTCGTGGCGGTGGTGACCGACGGCGGCATGCCGAGCGTCTCCGATCCGGGATATCGCCTCGTCCGTGCGGCTCTCGACGCCGGTTACCCGGTGACCGCCGCGCCCGGCCCGAGCGCCGTGACGACCGCATTGGCGCTCTCCGGCCTGCCCAGTGACCGCTTCGTCTTCGAGGGCTTCCTGCCCCGTACGGGCTCGAACCGCCGCTCCCGCCTGCGGGAACTCGCGGCCGAGCCGCGCACGCTGATCTTCTTCGAGGCGCCGCACCGCATCGCGGACATGCTGGCCGACCTCGCGGCCACCTTCGGCGCCGAGCGTCCCGCCGCGGTCTGCCGGGAGCTGACCAAGACGTACGAGGAGATCCGGCGCGACGCAGCGGCCGAGCTGGCCGCGTGGGCGATCCGGACGGAGCCGCGCGGTGAGATCACCGTCGTGGTGGGTGGCGCCCCGCCGCGCCCGGCCGAGCGGCCCGCCGACGACGATCTGCGCGCCGCGGTCGCCGAGCGCGAGGGGGCGGGTTTGTCCCGCCGGGACGCTATCCAGGAGGTCGCCGACGAGTACGGCATCCGCAAGCGCGAGGTGTACGCGCTGGTGCACGGTCAGTAGGCCGCGGCCAGGAACCCGGCCAGCAGCGCGAGCGGTCCGGCCAGGCTGAGCAGCACCGCCGTGCGCCGGGCCCGGGACGTCTCGAGCCGCCGTGCCCTGGTCACACCCGAGATGGCGTAGCCGCAGAGCAGCACGAGCGTGAAGCCGAGCAGCCACCGCAGCTGCAGCAACGGCCCGGTCCCGCCGAGGTACGCCTGCGGGCTGTCCGGGCTGACCATCCGGGCCGGGGTGATCGCGCCGGGCTGCCGGGCCTGGCCCTCGACCCCCAGCAGACGCACCTGCGTGATCGAGAACTGGCCGTCGGCTGCGGCGAACCGGCCGACGCAGCGCTGAGTGACGCCGTCGCCGGTGCAGCGCGTCGTGATGGCGTACCCCTGATCGCCGTGGCCGACCGCGAGCCAGAACGGCTCGGCGCTGACCCAGGCGAAGAACGCCGCCACCAGGCTGAGCGCGACCAGCGAGACCTGCCTCGAGAGCAGTCGGCCAGGCTGCTTGCGGGTGCCTCGATGCCCCGCGGGCTCGGGCGCGGGCTGCTCCTCGGGCGGCGCCTCGACGGTGTCGTCGATCGGGTCGCCCCAGAACGGGGAGTTCTCGAGCCGTTCGAGCCGGGCGTCGGTGGCGGGGGTGCCGGTCGGCGCGGGCAGCGGCTCGGTGTGGTGTACCCGCGGGATCGCGGCGGGGCGGGGGCGGTCGGGCAGCGGGTGTTCCAGCGGCAGTGTCGGCCGCTGGTGGACGCCGGGCTCGGGTTGCACCATGACGTCCTCCTGAGGGGAGGGCGGACCCGGGTCGTACCGGTAGGCGTCGACCTGGTCATGATCATGTTCGACCGTGGTCAGCCCTTCGGCCACGTCCTGGGCCCCGGCTGTGTGCGCCTCGGCCTCGTCGCCGGTGCGGGTCACCTCGGCCGGGGGTAGCAACACTCCCAGCTCGCCGGCGGACGATCGCGAGTCGGCCGAGCTGTCCGGCACCCCACGCGACCAGGCCGGGTCGAGGTCGGCGAACGACCACGGATCATCCTCGTTACGAGGTGTTTCCCCAGGTTGTGGCGTATCTCCGAGCACGGTTCCATTGGACTACGCGACTGCGCGGAGGCCGTGCAGCGAATCGGGCGTGTCGTCATAAATCGGGATCTCGCCGAGAGCAGAACTAATCCGTTCGCTTGCCGCCCGCACGGCTCACTACGCTTGGTCCTCATGAGTCACGTTCTCGCCGCGGTCGCCTGGCCCTACGCCAACGGCCCGCGCCACATCGGTCATGTCTCCGGCTTCGGGGTGCCCTCCGACGTTTTCAGCCGGTACATGCGCATGGCCGGCCACGACGTGCTCATGGTCTCGGGCACCGACGAGCACGGCACCCCGATCCAGGTGCAGGCCGACGCCGACGGGGTGACCCCGCGCGAGCTGGCCGACCGCTACAACCGGGTGATCGTCGAAGACCTGCACGGTCTCGGCCTGAGCTACGACCTCTTCACCCGCACCACGACCCGCAACCACTACGCCGTGGTGCAGGAGCTGTTCAGCGTCCTGGAGCGCAACGGCTACATCGTCAAGCGCACCACCCTGGGCGCGATCTCGCCGTCGACCGGGCGCACCCTGCCCGACCGCTACATCGAGGGCACCTGTCCGATCTGTGGCTACGAGAGTGCCCGCGGCGACCAGTGCGACAACTGCGGCAACCAACTCGACCCCGAGCAGCTGATCAACCCGCGTTCCAAGATCAACGGTGAGATCCCGGACTTCGTCGAGACCGAGCACTTCTTCCTCGACCTGCCCGCCTTCGCCGAGGCGATCGGCAACTGGCTCGACCAGCGGGAGAACTGGCGCCCCAACGTGCTGAAGTTCTCTCGTAACCTGCTCGACGACCTGCAGCCCCGGGCGATCACCCGCGACCTCGAGTGGGGCGTGCCGATCCCGATCGACGGCTGGCGCGACCGCAACGACAAGCGCATCTACGTCTGGTTCGACGCCGTGATCGGCTACCTGTCGGCGTCGAACGAGTGGGCCCGCCGCACCGGCGACCCCGAGGCGTGGCGGCAGTGGTGGTCGGCCGACGCGCAGGGCAAGGACGCCCTCGGCTACTACTTCATGGGCAAGGACAACATCGTCTTCCACTCGGTGATCTGGCCGGCGCTGCTGCTCGGCTACTCCGGCGAGGGCGACAAGGGCGGCGAGCCGGGTGAGCTGGGCCGCCTCAACCTGCCCACCGAGGTGGTCTCGAGCGAATACCTGACGATGGAGGGCAAGAAGTTCTCCTCGTCACGCCGGGTCGTCATCTATGTGCGCGACTTCCTCGAGCGCTACGACGCCGACGCGCTGCGCTACTTCATCGCCGCCGCCGGCCCCGAGTCCAACGACACCGACTTCACCTGGGCCGAGTTCGTCCGGCGCAACAACGACGAGCTGGTCGCGGGCTGGGGCAACCTGGTCAACCGGTCGATCTCGCTGGCCGCCAAAAACTTCGGCGTCATCCCCGAGCGCGGCGAGCTGACGCCCGAGGACGAGGCCCTGCTGGCGGCTACCCGGAAGGGGTTCGGCACGGTCGGTGAGCTGATCGGCAAGCACCGGCAGAAGGCGGCGATCGGCGAGGCCATGCGCGTGGTCGCCGAGGCGAACAAGTACCTCTCCGACCAGGCGCCGTGGAAGCTCAAGGACGAGGCCTCGAAGCCGCGGATGGGTACGGTCCTGGCGACCGCGTTGCAGGCGATCAGCGACCTGAACACGCTGC
>DASRYP010000165.1:0-2586 GCA_035687165.1 Actinoplanes sp.
CGTTCATGTAGCCGACCTGGACCTCCTTCGACAGCAGGTCGGCGACGAACCCGAGCTTGGCGACCGCCGCGACGGTCATGAACAGCCCGACGAGCAGCGCCAGCACCGAAGCGAGCGCGACCGCCTTGGCCGGGTCTCCCCCGGCGACGACGAGCGGCACGACGGCCGCGGCGATCATCGGCCCGAGAGCCGAGTCGGGACCGAGCACGAGGACCTTCGACGGCCCGAAGACCGCGTACGCGAGCAGGCAGAGAATCGACGTGTAGAGCCCGGTGATCGGGGGCAGACCGGCCAGTTCCGCGTACGCCATCCCTTGCGGCACGAGCAGCGTGGTGAGCGCGATCCCGGCGACGAGGTCACGGGGCAGCCACCGCGCCTGATAGGTCGCGGCAGCCTGCAGCCCCGGGACCCACTCCGTGCCGCGCACCTGATCACCGTAGTTGGTCGGGAGCCCGCCGCACGTTGTCCACCGTCACAAGACCGCTCGGTCGCCGTCAGTCCCAGACCAGCTCCCACCACTGCCCAGGCAACGGCTCCCCGGCATCAGAAAGCCAGACGCTCCGCCTCTTCGGTAACGGCGATCAACACCGAATCCGAGACCTCCGGGACGACGTATCGCCGTTCCCGGATCTCCGCCAAGAACGCTGGCGGGAGAAGATAGACGGGGTCGCCCGCCGGGAGATGGCTGTCCGGTGTCCGGGCGGGCCGCTGCGGGCGGTCGGCAGGGTCGGTCGACTTACGCCCCATCTCGTCGAGCCGTAGCCCCCCAAGCGCCCGAATCCGATCAACGAGCTGATTCATGGCACTGCCCAGCCGTCGGCTTCCTGTTGCTGACGTCCGGCAGCGTTGGGATCACAGCACACTGTTCGACGTCGACCTCGAGCACGCGATCGGGCAGGTCACGCGACGACTGAACTACCGCTTCGACGCGGTCGCCGCAGTGCGCATCAACGGACTGGCAACCCAGCGGCTGACTTTCGAGCTGGCACTCGTCAACGGTTCGGCGATCACGATGGCCGTCACCGAGGCGATCGACGAGGTCGAGATCGGCGAAGATCGTGCCAAGCTGTCCGAAGTGTCGCTCGACGCCTCCGGTCTGCCCCGGACGTTGAACATCCTGGAAGGCATCGCGGCTGAAGGGAGTGGATTTTCCACCAGCACCGGCGCACGGCGAGCCGCCTCGCCGATCTGAGCCTCATCGTGCGCGAAGCGATCGGTGAGCCGCCTAAGCCGAGTCAACCTGACCGCCGCGTCTCATGGTATGAGTGATGGCACGGTCATTGCCGTGGCCCGCAGCTCGGGCGCCTACTGAACGACCGGAACCGCGGCCAGCAGGCGTTGCGTGTAGGGGTCCCGCGGGGTCCGCAGCACCGAGGACGCCGGGCCCTCCTCGACGATCTTGCCGCGATACATGACAGCCACCCGGTGCGCGAGCTGGTTGACGACGGCCAGGTCGTGGCTGATGAACAGGCAGGCGAAGCCGAAATCGTCCTGCAGCGACCGGAGAAGCTCAAGGATCCTGGCCTGCACGGAGACATCCAGCGCACTGGTCGGCTCGTCGGCGATCAGCAGGGCCGGGTTCAGGGCCAGGGCGCGCGCGATGGCGATCCGCTGGCGCTGGCCGCCGGACATCTCGTGCGGGAAACGATCGCGCATCCCGGACGAGAGCTGGACGGCGTCGAGCAGTTCGTCCACCCGCTTGCGCCGCTCCTCGGCGCTCAGATCGCGGTGCAGCACCAAGGGTTCCGCGATGCTGTCGGCCACCGTCCGGCGCGGGTTCAGCGACGACGCCGGGTCCTGGAAGACGATGCCGATCTCGGAGCGGACACCGCGCAGAGCCCGGGCGTTACGCCAGGGGCGCCGGGCGAGCCGCGCGATGTCGACTTCCCCGATCAGCGCCGTACCGGAGACCACCGGGGTCAGGCCGGCCAGCACCCGCCCGATCGTCGACTTGCCGGAGCCGGACTCGCCGACCAGTCCCAGCACCTCACCCCGGCCGAGGTGCAGCGAGACGCCGTCGACCGCACGGACCCGGCCGCCGCGACGGCCCGGATAGTCGACGACCACCTCGCGTACGGAAAGCACCTCGGTGGTGTCATCAGGAGCCGGGCGGGTCTCGCCGAACGTGGGCACGGCCCGCAGCAGCGCCTTCGTGTAGTCGTCGCGCGGGTCGGCGAAGAGCTGGGCGACCGGCGCGCGCTCGACGACCCGGCCCTGGTTGAGGACCACGACGTCGTCGGCGAGGGTCGAGACCACGCCCATGTCGTGGGTGATGAGCAGGATCGACATGTCGAGGCGACCACGCAGTTCACGCAGCAGGTCGAGGATGCCGGCCTGGGCGGTCACGTCGAGGGCGGTGGTCGGCTCGTCGGCGATCAGCAGGACCGGGTCGCAGCTGATCGCCATCGCGATCATCGCCCGCTGCAGCTGGCCGCCGGAGAGCTGATGCGGGTACGACCGGGCCGCCCGCACCGGGTCGTCGAGCCCGACGACGCCGAGCAGGTCCCGTACGCGCCCAGCGGTGGCCGCCCGGCTCAGCCGGCGATGGGTACGCAGCGCCTCGCCGATCTGGTTGCCCACGGTGAA
>DASRYP010000166.1:0-4049 GCA_035687165.1 Actinoplanes sp.
GCCCGCCTCCTTGGCGATCGCCCGCATGGTCGTCTCGGTGTATCCCCGCTCCCGGAACAACCGCAGAGCCGTCTCGAGGATCAACTGCCGGGTCTGCTCGCCCCGGGCCCGGCCCGGCTTCGCCGGGCTCTGCTCGGGCTCGGCGGGCTCGGCGGCAGCGGTCGTCACACCCGTCACCGTAGTCGTCCCCGGGACACCCGACCGCGTACGCTGCTGGACCGCCGACGCCGCCGCGATGATCCCCCCGGGTTCTCGGCGTCTTTCTTGAATGCGTTCAACTAGGTTCCAGCCTAGGGCACATAGTTGAACGCGTTCAAGTGGTGTCGGTCAGCGGAGGCCGAGAGCCTCGGCGGCGGCTCGGCCGTTGACGAGGCCGGCGCCGTGCGTGATGACGAAAGCACGTGCGCCGGCCGGCCGCCACGACGACGGCCAGCCCATCTCGACGACGGTGACGGCATGAACGGCGGCGAGCTGCTCGATCAGGGCCCGGCTGCCCGCTTGGCGATGCGCGTGCCGCCCGACCACGACGATCGGACGTCCGCCCGCGCGGGCGATCAGCTCCGCGGCCGACGTCGTGTCCGTCACGACCTCCAGCTGCTCGACCCCGTCGAGATGAGGCGCGAGACCCCACGGCACGTGGCCCGCCGCGATCGAGTGGCCGGACACCAGTTGGACGACCAGAGGTGCCCCCAGGGCGGCCGGCGAGCCCTCGACCCGGACGGCCCGGCGCGCGGCGATCAGCCCGAGCTCGCCGTCGTAGCCGGGCGACGTGCGGTGCTTCGAGGTCCAGGACGCCATCTCGGCCGTACGGGCGGACGCCTCTGCCAGCCGCGACGCCGGAACCTCGGCCACGATCTCGGCCACCACCGCCTCGACCAGCGCGGCGTCGACCCTGGCGCCGATGCACAGCAGATCGGCCCCGGCGGTCAACGCTCGAACGGCCGCCCGCGGAATGCCGCCGGCCGATGCCGCCGCGCCCGCCATCTCCAACGCATCGGTGACGATCACGCCCCGGAAGCCGTACTCCCGACGCAGCAGGGTCCGCAGCGCCGCGTGGCTGAAGGTGGCCGGGTCGTCGCCGGTCAGCACGGGTACCTGGATGTGCGCCGACATGACCGCCTGGGCCGACGACGCCACCGCGGCGAAGGGCGGCAGATCGCGCGCCCGCAGTACGTCGAGCCCGACGTCCACGGTGGGCAGCGACAGGTGGGAGTCGGCGACCGTTGCGCCGTGACCGGGAAAGTGCTTCGCGCAGGCGGCCACGCCGGCCGACTGGAGGCCCTCGACGGCGGCGACGGCGTGGCGGGCGACCAGCAACGGGTCGGCGCCGAACGACCGGGTGCCGATGATCGGGTTGTCGTCGGCCGTGTTGACGTCGACGGTGGGGGCCAGGTCGAGGTTGACGCCGACCGCGACGAGGTCGGAGCCGATCGCGGCGTACACCTGGCGGGTGAGTTCTTCGTCGTCGACTGCGCCGAGAGCCGCGTTGCCGGGGAAGGGGCTGCCCGTGCGGTGGGCCAGCCGGGTGACGTCGCCACCCTCCTCGTCGACGGCGAGCACGGCGTCGGGGCGGCCCTCGCGCAGGCGCGCGGTCAGGCGGGCGAGCTGGGCCGGGTCGGCCACGTTCGTACCGAATAGAGTGTGACCAGCCAGTCCCTCGGCCAGCAGGGCGACCGCCCAGTCCGGTGCGATCTCGCCACGGAAGGCCGCCAACAGGGTGCCGAGGGCGAGACGGCGAAGTCCGGGGTCACTCACCAGGATGTCCTTCCGACGAGGTAGGTCTGTGCCCGAGCGGCGCGGGCTGGGATTATCCCTCCCGTTACGCTGCGCCTACCTGTTCCGGGTTCGCTAATATGATAGGAAAGTATCCTAAAAACTAGGGGAACAAGCATGGCCACCACCCGCCTTCCGGGCACGCCCCGGCTGCTGCGTGCGCTCAATGACCGCGCGGCGCTGGAACTGCTGCTCAACCGTGGTCCGCTGACGCGAGCCCAGCTCGGCGAGATGACCGGGTTGAGCAAGGTCACCGCGTCCCAGTTGGTGGAGCGACTCGAGCAGCGCGGTCTCGTGCGCCGGGTCGGTGAGCAGGCCGGTGGCCGAGGACCCAATGCCCAGTTGTACGCGGTGACGCCCGGCAGCGCCCACGTGATCGGTGTCGAGGTCGGACCCGATCGGGTGGTCGCGGCCTGCGCCGACATCACCGGCACCATCATCGGCCGGGTCGAGCAGTCCACCAAGGATACCGACGACCCGGTCGGCGTGGTGCACAACGCGGTGGTCCAGGCGGCGACCGACGCCGGCACCGACATGTCCTCGGTGCGCCGCGTCGTGCTCGGCACCCCGGGCCTGGTCGATCCGGCGAGCGGCGAGATCTCGTTCGCGTGGGACCTGCCCCGCTGGCACCGCGGCCTCCTCGACGACCTGCGCCGCGACCTGAGCACCCCGGTCGTCTTCGGCAACGACGTCAACATGGCCGCCATCGCCGAGTCGACCACGGGCGCCGCCGCGGGCGTGCGGGACTTCGCGCTGATCTGGATCGGCCGCGGCGTCGGCCTGGCCAGCGTCATCGACGGCCGCCTGCACCAGGGCAGCACGGGCGCCGCCGGCGAGATCGGCTACCTGCCGGTGGCCGGCGCCGAAGTCCCCCGGCACTCGGGGCGCAAGGCGACCAAGGGGGGTGTGCGCGGCGCCTTCCAGAGCATCGCGGGCGCCGACGCGGTCAAGGCGATCGGCAAGAAATACGGCTTCCGCGGCGCCGAGGCGGCCGACGTCGTGCGCGGTGCGGTCGAGGCGGGACCGGCCGGCGAACCGGTGCTCGACGAGCTGGCACGCCGGCTGGCTCTCGGCGTGGCCGCGACGTGCGTGGTCCTCGACCCGCCGCTGGTCGTGCTGGCCGGCGAGGTGTCCCGGGCCGGCGGCCCGGCGCTGGCCGCGCGGGTCGAGCAGGAGGTCGCCGCGATCACTCTGGTCAACCCCCACGTGGTGATCACCGGAGTGGAATCGGAGCCGGTTCTGCACGGCGCGTTGCACACCGCGCTGGCCGCCGTACGCGATGAGGTGTTCGGGTCGACCACCGGCTGATCGCCGGTCGCGTGCGTGGTTGGATGATGTCGTGCCTGAGCCTGCTGTGACCCAGCCCGACGACGACACCGTGATCGCCTTCGACCGGGTCAGCGTGATCCGCAATGGAAGCTACCTGGTCCGGGGGCTGTCCTGGCAGGTCGAGCTCGACGAACGTTGGGTGATCCTGGGCCCGAACGGCGCCGGCAAGACCACCGCGCTCAACCTGGCCTCGGGCCGGCTGCACCCGTCGCGCGGCACCGCCTGGGTGCTGGGCGAGCGCCTCGGGCGCACCGACATCAACGAGCTGCGGACGCGGATCGGCCTGGCCACCGGTCAGTTCGCCGAGCGGGTGCCGCCGGCCGAGCGGGTGCTCGACGTCGTGGTGACCGCCGCCTGGTCGGTGGTGGGCCGTTGGCGCGAGGCGTACGACCCGGCCGACGAGGGCCGGGCCCGGCAGCTCCTCGGCCAGCTCGGGATCGGCTCGCTGGCCGATCGCGAGTTCAGCACCCTGAGCGAGGGCGAGCGCAAGCGCACCCTGATCGCTCGGGCGCTGATGACCGACCCCGAGCTGATGCTGCTCGACGAGCCCAGCGCCGGGCTCGACCTGGGCGGCCGGGAAGACCTGATCGCCCGTCTGACCGAACTGGCCCTCGACCCCGACTCGCCCGCGATGGTGCTGGTCACCCACCACGTCGAGGAGATCCCGCCCGGCTTCACCCACGGCATGCTGCTGCGCGAGGGCTCGATCGTGGCGTCCGGTCTGCTCGGCGAGGTGATGACCGCCGACAACCTGTCCAAGGCGTTCGGCCTACCGCTGGTCGTCGACCGGTTCGGCGACCGTTACGCGGCCCGAGCGGCTTGACCGTGGCCCCGCGCATCGTCGTCGCCGGCAGCGCCAACATGGACCTGGTCGGGCTGGCGCCGCGCCTGCCCCGGCCGGGCGAGACCGTGCTGGGCGACGACTTTCTGATGATGGCGGGCGGCAA
>DASRYP010000167.1:0-2415 GCA_035687165.1 Actinoplanes sp.
TCTCCGGAGAATAGTTACGCGCTTTCGTGCGGTCACGCATCGCAGCGGTTTCCGGCCGGGTGAAAAACTGAAGCTGCTGGTACCGCATGCAACGATTATCCCGCGCCAGCACACCACCCGCTAATAGCCGATCATGCCAACCTCGAAAACCATTCAGGACCGATCTCAACCAATTGCTCGACCAGGCACCGAGACAATTACCCGCAGAGAAGGTGAACCAACTCACCCGCAGCAGCGAACCCTCTGACGCTTGCATCGACTGTGACGCGCTGTGACGCGCTGTGACGCGCTGTGACGCGCTGTGACGCGCTGTGACGCGGTCGGCGGCCCAGACGGCTGCGAATGTCACAGAAGGACCGCTTGACTGGCCCGCACCCACCCGTGGCTCACTCTCCGGCGGGCCGTCTTCACTACCTGACCAGCGCCCGAGCAGAGCGGGCCGTCTTCACCACCTGACCAGCGCCCGAACAGAACAACGCGACACCATGAACACACAGCAGCACCACACCCACCGACCAGGAACCGAGCACGCTGGACAGGCCAGCAACACAACCACGCCCCGAACCGATCAGCACGCCCTCAACCCAACCGCACGATCAACCCCGAACCCCATCCACGGATCGAGGCTTGGGTCAGGGCCGGCCGCCTGCTCGCCGTCGCAGGTCACCGTCATAAGTGGTGATCTCCTTGCCGGCTCTGAAGGGGGCGGCGGGGCGGCGGACGGGCCCTCCCCGGCCGGAGCCCTGAACAATCGGCCGATCGAGAGAATGGCTGCATCGGCATTTGTCTATCCAGGTCGGCGAGGCCACAGATGACCATCGGCCCGCGTCCATAGGAGCATGACTTCGAAAAAGTTGTGGCGGGGGCTGCTCGTCGGCCTCGCCGCTGCCGCCCTGGTGGGGACGACCGGCATAGCGTTTGCCGGTGCGTCGCGCGAAGAGCGCGTCAGCCTGCCGTCTCCCGTGGGTGAGCAGCCGACCGGAGAGTCTGCGGCGGCCGATCCGAACATCCAGCTGCACCTGCGCGTATTTCTCGGCGGCCAGGACGGAGCCGGGCGGGTGCGCACCGCTCTGGCCGTCTCCGATCCGGACAATCCGTCCTACGCCCATTACCTGACCCCGGCGCAGTACCGGGAGCGCTTCGGCGTCACCGAAGCGCAGGCCGCCGAGGTCCGGGACTGGCTCACCGACCAGGGCATGACCGTCACCGCGAGTACCCCGCACTACCTGGCGACCGACGCCACGGTCGGGCAGGCGGCGACCGCGTTCGACACCGAATTCCGGTCTTACAAAGCGGGGCGGACGGCAGGGGCGTTCCGACGGATCGTGCCGGTCGGTGACGTGTCGGTGCCGGCCGGCATCGGTCGGGCCGTTGCCGCCGTCAACGGCCTGGCCGCTGTTGTCTGGGTCGGGCAGGGCCGTCAGCCGGCCGGCACGCAGCGGACGAACACGCGGCGCGACGCGCTCGCCACTGTGCGGGCGGAGAAGTCTGTGCGGGCGGAGGAGTCCGTGCGGGCGGAGGGAGACGACGCGCACCCCTGCTCCAAGTATTGGGGCGAGCACCAGGTGAGCATTCCCGAGGCGTACGGCCGGACCACCGCGCCCACGGACGTTTGCGGGTACACGCCCACCCAGATGCGTCAGGCGTATGGCGTGGCGGGCAGCCCGTACACGGGAAAGGGCGCGACCGTGGCAATCGTGCTGGACGGACGCGTACCCACCATGGAGGCCGACGCGAACAGGTTCTTCGCGGCGCACGGCGTCGCCGGGTTCGAACCAGGCCAGTACACCGAGAATCTTGCGCCCGATTTCGACTGCTCCGAGTGGCCCGACGGCGATAATCCGGAAGAGGCACTCGACGTGGAGACCGTGCACATCATCGCGCCGGACGCCAAGGTCGTCTTTGTGAGCGCCGGTTGCGCCTACGACGACTACGACTTCCTCGACGCGCACACCCGCGTGGTCGACGACCACCTGGCCGACGTGGTCAGCGACTCGTGGCCGGGCATCGAGTCGGACATCTCGCCCGCCCTGATCACCGCCTGGGAGCTGATTCTGCAGCAGAGCGCGATCGAGGGGATCGGAATGAACTTCTCCTCCGGTGACGACGGCGACAGCAGCAACGACAGCCTCGGCAAAGCGAAGGTGTCGTTCCCCACCTCCGACCCCTGGGCCACCGGCGTCGGCGGCACGAGCTTGGCGATCGGATCCGGCGGCAAGGTGCTGGGCGAATGGGGCTGGGGCGACACCATCACGGCGATCACCGATTCCGGATACGCCGAGACCCTGCCGGGAACGTTCCTGCTGGGCTCCGGCGGGGGCCTCAGCACGAAGATCGCCCAGCCCGCCTATCAGCGCGGCGTGGTTCCCGAAGCGCTGGCCACCGTGGGCGGCACGATCCCGGCCCGCCGAGTGG
>DASRYP010000168.1:0-21910 GCA_035687165.1 Actinoplanes sp.
ATGCCGGGCATGTCGTCGCCCTCGACCTCGATCACGTCGTAGCCGTGGCCGCTCAGCAGCGCCCGTACCTCGGCCGGGTCCTTGCGGGCCAAGACTGTCGGGCCGGAGATCTTCGCTCCGTTGAGGTGCAGGATCGGCAGGACGGCGCCGTCGTGGATCGGGTTGATGAACGAAACACCCTTCCACGAGCCCTCGAGCGGGGCAGTCTCGGCCTCGCCGTCACCGACCACCGCGATGGCGAGCAGGTCGGGGTTGTCCATCACCGACCCGAAAGCGTGCACCAGCACGTAGCCGAGCTCGCCACCCTCATGGATGGAGCCGGGCGTGGTCACCGAGACGTGGCTCGGAATGCCACCCGGACTGGAGAACTGCCGGAACAGCCGCAGCATGCCGGCCTCGTCTTGGCTCACCTTCGGGTAGATCTCGGAGTAGGTGCCCTCCAGATAGCCGGCGGCCACCAGCGCCGGCCCGCCGTGGCCAGGACCGGTCAGATAGATCGCTTCCTGGCCGGTGTGCCGGATCAACCGGGACACGTGGGCATAAATCAACGACAGGCCGGGACTGGTGCCCCAGTGGCCCAGGAGCCGGGGCTTGATGTGCTCGGCGGTCAGCGGCTCCCGCAGCAGCGGATTTCCCTGCAGGTAAATCTGGCCGATGGTCAAGTAGTTCGCGGCCCGCCACCAGGCATCCAGGCGACTGAGGTCGTTCTCGTCGGGCTCGGCGAGGGTCTTCTGCAAATCGGACATAACTGCGGTCACGGCGACTCCCTCTCCTGGGCTTGCAGTCGACTACGACCCTAGGGTGACAGGTCAGGCCCCCGTAGGGCCGCAAGAAGCCACCGACGGGACTTTCGGCCCTAGTCTCTCGTCAACGCCGCAGGAGAACCCGTCCGGACCCCGGCTACACCGGCACGGTCCGCGCCAGCACCGTCACGACCGCCTGCTGGAGGTGACCGTGGGGCGGATGAGGTGCCGGCGGTGCGCGAGCGAAACGATGCCGGCGTAGGAGACCGCTGCGGCGCCGGCGACCGTGGCGGCCAGGCCGAACAGCGGGAACGTGGCGGATACCGCAAAGGCGATCAGATGTTTGCGTGTCATGGCGGGACTCCCTTTCTCCAGCTTCAGGAGAACGCCGTCGGGGGTGTCGCAGCAGAGGCGAAGTCCCGGGACTGCCGGGACCAACGGCCCTGCCGCGCGGGGTCTCCTCCGTCCAGGCTGAGAAGAGGCGGACAGGAGGAGTGTCATGGCTGGTGGATGGCGTGGTTTCCGCGGAACGACCTGGCGGAACACGATCGATGTGGCGGACTTCGTGCGGGACAACATCACCCCGTACACCGGAGGGCCCGAGTTTCTCAGCGGCCCGACCCACCGCACCAAGCTGATCTGGGAGCAACTGGAACGCATGTTCCCCGAGGAGCGGCGGCGCGGCATCTACGACGTGGACACGCACACCCCGTCGACCATTACCTCGCACGCGCCGGGCTGGATCGACCGGGACCACGAGCTGATCGTCGGCCTGCAGACCAGTTCGCCGCTGCGCCGGGCGATCATGCCGAACGGTGGCCTGCGGATGGTGCAGGCCGGCCTGGCCGCATACGGGTTCAGTCTCGACCCGTCCGTGAAAACGATCTTCAGTCAGTACCGCAAGACGCACAACGACGGCGTGTTCGACGCGTACCCCGCCGACGTCAAGGCCGCGCGGCGCTCGCACATCATTACCGGGCTCCCCGACGCGTACGGCCGGGGCCGCATCATCGGTGACTACCGCCGAGTCGCCCTTTACGGCGTGGACCGGCTCATCGCCGAGCGCCAGGAACGCAGGACCGACCTCGACGCGCTGCCATCCGCCGCGGAGGTGATCCGCGACCGGGAGGAGCTGGCCGAGCAGATCCGTGCGCTCGAAGAGCTGCGGTTCATGGCCGAGCAGTACGGCTACGACATCACCACGCCGGCCGCCACCGGGCGCGAGGCGATCCAGTGGCTGTACTTCGCCTACCTGGCGGCGACCAAGGAGCAGAACGGCGCCGCGATGTCGCTCGGCCGGACGTCGTCGTTCCTCGACGTCTATCTGCAGCGCGACCTCGACGAGGGCCGGCTGACCGAGCAGCAGGCGCAGGAGCTCATCGACGACTTCGTCATCAAGCTGCGCATCATCAGGTTCCTGCGCTCCCCGGACTACGATCAGCTGTTCTCCGGCGATCCGACCTGGGTGACCGAGGCGATCGGCGGCCTCGGCGACGACGGCCGGCCCCTGGTGACCCGCACCAGCTTCCGCTACCTGCAAACTCTCTACAACCTCGGCCCCGCGCCCGAACCCAACCTGACCGTGCTCTGGTCACCGCGACTGCCCGAGGGCTTCAAACGGTTCTGCGCGCAGGTCTCCATCGACACCAGCTCGATCCAGTACGAGAACGACGATCTGATCCGGCCCGCCTACAGCGACGACACGGCGATCGCCTGCTGCGTCTCGGCCATGCGCGTCGGCAAGGACATGCAATTCTTCGGCGCTCGCGCGAACCTCGCCAAGGCCCTGCTGTACGCCATCAACGGCGGCCGCGACGAGATGACCGGCGAGCAGGTGTTCACCGGTGAACCGATCGACGAGGACGTGCTCTCCTTCGAGACCGTCATGGCCGCGTACGACAAGACCCTCGACTGGCTGGCCGAGACCTACGTCGACGCGCTCAACGTCATCCACTACATGCACGACAAGTACGCCTACGAGCGCCTCGAGATGGCGTTGCACGACTATCCGGTGCACCGGTTCCTGGCGACCGGGATCGCCGGCCTGTCCGTGGCCGCCGACAGCCTGAGCGCCATCAAGCACGCACAGGTGAAGGTGCAGCGCGACGAGACCGGCCTGGCCGTCGACTACTCGGTCGACGGAGAGTTCCCGGCGTTCGGCAACAACGACGACCGGGTGGACGCCATCGCGATCGACCTGGTCGAGCGATTCATGGCGAAGATCCGCCGGCAGCAGGCGTACCGAGGGGCCGAACCCAGCCTGTCCGTGCTGACCATCACGTCGAACGTCGTCTACGGCAAGCACACCGGCAACACGCCGGACGGGCGACGCGCCGGCGAACCGTTCGCGCCCGGCGCCAACCCGATGAACGGCCGCGACAAGCACGGCATGGTCGCCGCCGCGCTGTCGGTCGCGAAACTGCCCTACCGCTCGGCCCGGGACGGCATCTCGCTGACCATCACGGTCACTCCGGACGGTCTCGGTCACAGTCGGGACGAGCGGATCACCAACCTGGCCGGCGTCCTGGACGGCTACACCGACAGCGACGGGTTCCACATGAACGTCAACGTGCTCGACCGGGCGACGCTCGAGGACGCCATGGCGCACCCCGAGAACTACCCGCAACTGACGATCCGGGTCTCCGGCTACGCCGTCAACTTCGTGAAGCTCACCACCGAGCAGCAGCGCGACGTCATCTCCCGCACGTTCCACGGATCGCTGTAATGACCACGACGACCCGGGCCGTGACCGGCTCGCTCCACTCCTTCGACATCTCGACCGGAGTGGACGGGCCGGGAACCCGGTTCGTCGCGTTCCTCGCCGGCTGCCCGCTGCGCTGCCAGTACTGCCACAGCCCCGACACCCAGTACCGCCGTTACGGCGGCTTGACGACCGTCGACGACCTGCTCACCGAGATCCGCCGGTACGAACGCTTCCTCAAGGTCTCGGGCGGGGGCGTGACCATCAGCGGCGGTGAGCCGTTGCAGCAGGCCGGTTTCACCCGCGAGGTGCTGCGCGGCTGCAAGGACATCCGGCTGCACACGGCGCTGGACACGAGCGGCTTCCTCGGCGACCGGGCCGACGACGATCTGCTCGACGCCGTCGACCTGGTGCTGCTCGACATCAAGAGCGGTGACCCCCGGACGTACGCCGAAGTGACCCGCACCGGTCGTCTCGAGCCCACGATCCGCTTCGCGCATCGCCTCGCCGATCGAGGAACGCCGATCTGGGTACGCTTCGTCCTCGTCCCGGGCCTGACCGACGACCCGGCGAACGTCGATGCGGTAGCCGCCGTCGCGGCGGACGTGCCCACCGTCGAACGCGTCGAGGTGCTGCCCTTCCACCGCCTCGGAGAACAGAAATATGCCGCGCTGGGCCTGCCGTTTCCGCTCGCCGGCACGCCGGCCCCCAGCGTCGCCCTGCTGGACCGGGTACGAGGTCAGTTTCGCGCCCACGGTCTGACGGTGTGCTGACCAGTCCCGGGCAAAACAGGACTTCCGGCCCTGAACGGGCGCGGCCGGCGAAGGGCACGGTAGGGGAAGACATGATGAGGGAGGTTCTGATGACGTTCACCGAGCAGATCCCCGTTGCCCGGCACGCGCCGGCTCTGTCGTACGGCGAGGGAGACCTCCACGCGGCAGCGAACGCGGGGATCCGAGCACCGTCGATGCACAACAGCCAGCCCTGGCGGTTCCGGCTTCGCGACGGCGCGATCGAGATCCTCGCCGACCCGGACCGGCAGCTCGCCGTGGCCGACCCGGCCGGCTGGGCGACCCGCATCGCCTGCGGCGCCGCCACCTACAACGCCCGGCTGGCCCTGGCCGCCCGGGGCCGGCCCGCCGAGGTGCACCTGCGCCCGACGCCGGAGGTTGTCGCCCGGCTCACGCCGAGCCGCGAACGCCCACCGACGTACGCCGAGGCAGCCCTCCACGCCGTGATCCCGCGCCGGCACAGCAACCGGTCGCCGTTCCGGTCCGAACCGGTGCCCGCCGAACTCCGGATGCGCCTCGTCGAGGCGGCCCGCAGTGAATACGCCTGGCTCGATCTGCTGGTCGGCATGGTTGCCCTCACCGGATTCGCCGAGATCGCCGGCAGCGCCGACCGCGTCCTGCGCCGCGACAACGACTACCAGTCCGAGCTCACCGGCTGGACCCACCTGGACGACAGCGCCGACGGCGTGCCGGTCCGCGCGGGAGGGCCCCTACCGGAACCTCAGGACCTGCTCCCCCAGCGCGATTTCGGCGACCGGCGCCGCGCCCCGGGCCGCGACTACGAGCCCGAGCCCCTCGTCGGCATCCTCGGCACGCCCACCGACCGGGCGATCGACCAGATCACCGCCGGCCAAGCCCTGCAGAAACTTCTGCTCACCGCAACGGACGCCGGTCTGGCCGCCTCCATGATCTCCCAGCCGATCGAGGTCCCGGCCGCCCGCGATCAACTCCGCCGGTCGTTGAACCGCACCGGCTTCCCGCAGATGGCGCTGCGTATCGGCTATGGCATGCCCGGCCACCCTGCACCTCGCCGCGCCGTCGCCGACGTCCTCACCCCGTGAGACGCTGACCGTCACGGTCGCGCGGCCGGGGAGGGTGCGGCCAGCTCGATCACCTCGTCGACGCGGGACGCGATGTCGGCGCGGTGCGTGATGACCAGGACGCTGCGTCCGGCCGCGGCGGCCAGCAGGTCGTCGAGCAGCGCGGTCGCGGTCTCGTCGTCGAGGTGTTCGGTGGGCTCGTCGAGAATAAGCACCCGGAAGTCCGCCAGCAGGGCCCGGGCCAGGACGAGACGGCGGCGCTGGCCGCCGGACAACGCCCGGCCGTGCTCCCCCACCAGGGTCGCGAGGCCGTCGGGCAGGGTGTCGACCCAGTCCAGGAGCCGCGCCTGGGCCAGGACCGACCGCAGCCGGTCATCGGTGGCGTCCGGGCCGCCGATGCGCAGGTTCGCGGCGATCGTGGTGTCGAACAGGTAGGCGTCCTCGGGCAGGTAGCCGACGATCTGCCGGATCCGTTCCGGGGCGATCCGGCGCAGGTCGACGCCGTCCAGGGTGACCCGGCCCGCGCTCGGATCGAGGAAGCGGACCAACAGCGCGGCGACGGTGCTCTTGCCAGAGCCGCTCGGGCCGACCAGCGCCACCCGCGCGCCGGGCGCGAGCTCGAGGTCGACGTCGTGCACCACGGTGCGGCCCGGGTTCCAGGCCGCGTCGACCCCCGCCAGCCGCAGGGTGTGCGGGCCGGTCGGAACCGCGACCGGTGCGACCGGCACGACAACGGGTACCGGTGTGGCGAGCACATCGGCCAGACGACGCAGCGAGGCCCGGGCGGCGGCGAAGTGTTGCGCGGCGGCGGGCAGGCCGGCGGCGGTCTCGAACACCGCGAGCGGGGTCAGCACGACGACCGCGAGCAGCTCGCCGGAGAGCTCGCCGGCGCGGACCGCGACCGCGCCGACGGCGAGCCCGACGAGCAGGCAGACACCGGTGACGAAGGCAGTGACGGCGGCGGAGACACCGGACATGGCGGCGGAGCGTTGCTCGGCGCCCCGCAGTCGCGCGTCGATGTCGGCGAGCCCGGCCAACCGCGCGCGGGCGGCGTCGTACGCGAGCAGGTCGGGCAACCCGTGCAGCAGATCGGCGGTGCCGGTGGCGAGGCCGGCGCGCAGCGGCGCCCGCCGTCCGTCGGCGCGGCGGGCGGCCCGAGCCTGCAGCACCGGCACCGCCGCTCCGATCAGCACCAGTCCGGCGGCGAGGGTCAGCCCGGTGCGCGGCGAATACGCGCCGACCAGCAGCACCGAGCCGGTCCCGACGAGCACGGCGACGGCGTACGGCAGCAGCACCCGGGTGAGCATGTCGAGGACCGCGTCCACATCGGCCGTGAGCCGCTCGGCGAGGTCGGCGCGGCGGTATCCGGCGAGCCCGGCCGGGGCCAGCTCGGCGAGGCGGGCGAAGACGCGCGCCCGCAGCCGACCGAGCACCCGCAGGGCGGCGTCGTGAGCGGCCAGCCGCTCCGCGTAGCGCAGGACCCCGCGGCCGAGGCCGAAGGCGCGAACCGCGACGATCGCGACCATGAGGTGCAGCACCGGCGGGTGCAGGGCGGCGCGGGAGATCAGCCAGGCGGAGACGGCCATCAGCCCGACCGCGGCGCCGGCCGCCCCGGCTCCGGCGAGGACGGCGAGCAACAATCCGCCGGTGGCGGGGCCGGCCGCCAGGCGCAGCAGGCGGATCCAGCTCATCGGACACCCACCGGTTGCGTCGAGTCCACGGCCGGCGAACGGGCGGGGGTGGCCTGATCGGGTGACGCTCCCAGGTCGATGACGCGGTCGGCCAGGGCGATCAGCTCAGGGCGGTGGGCGGCCAGCAACACCGTACGTCCGTCGGCGAGCCGGCGGACGGCGGCCATGATCTCGTCGGCGGTGTCCTGGTCGAGGTTCGCGGTGGGCTCGTCGAGCAGCACGATCGGGGTGTCCCGCAGGAAGGCGCGGGCCACCGCGATCCGCTGGCGCTGCCCGGCCGAGAGCCCGCTGCCGTCGTCGCCGAGCTCCGTGTCGTAGCCGTCCGGTAGGGCGCCGATGAAAACGTCGGCGCCGGCGAGCCGGGCGGCGGCGGCCACGTCCGGGCCGGGCGCACCGGGAATGTCGCCGGTGAAGCAGTGTGCGAGGGCCGTCGGTGGCGCGGGCAGAACCATCGGCATCCGGCCGAGGGCGATGTTGTCGCGGACCGTGCCGGCGAACAAGTAGGGCCGCTGCGGCACCCACGCGATCGTGGACCGCCAGGCGACCGGGTCGACGGTCGTCAGGTCGACGCCGCCGACCACGACCCGGCCCCGATCCGGAGTGACGAAGCCGAGCAGCACGTTGATCGCCGTGGACTTGCCACAACCGCTCGGACCGGTCAGCGCGACGACCTCGCCCGGTTCGACCGTGGCCGACAAGCGCAGAGCATCCCGGCCGCGGAACCGCACGAGCACGTCGTCGAAGACGATCGTCCCGGCCGGGGCGGGCGCCGAACCGGCGGCGGGCACCGGGGTCTCGAGGATCGCGAACGCCTCCTCCGCGGCGGCGAGCCCCTCGGCACTGGCATGGTAATGGGCGCCTACCTGCCGCAGTGGCAGGTAGGCCTCCGGCGCCAGGATCAGCACGAGCAACGCGGTGGCCAGGTCGAGGTGCCCGGAGACCAGACGCAGCCCGATGCCGACCGCGACGAGCGCCACCGACAGCGTGGCGAGCAGCTCCAGCACCAAGGAGGACAGGAACGCGATCCGTAGCGTGCGCATGGTCAGGTGTCGCTGTTCGGCGCTGATCCGGCGGATCGTGGTCGCCTGCGCGCCGGCCCGGCCGAAGGTCTTGAGCGTGGTCAGCCCGGCGACGACGTCCAGGAAGTGGTGCGAGAGCCGAGCGAGCAGGCGGAACTGGCGCCGGTTGGCGGCCTGGGTGTGCAGGCCGACCAACACCATGAACACCGGGATGAGCGGCAGGGTCAGCGCGATCGTCAGGGTGGCGGTCAGGTCGGCCGGCAGCAGCCGGGCCAGCACGACCGCCGGGACCAGCGCGGCGAGCACGAGCTGGGGCAGGTAACGGGCGAAGTACGCGTCCAGCGCGTCGAGCCCGCGGGTGACCAGCGCGGTGACCGCACCCGTGTCCGGCCCCCGGCCGGGCCCGAGCGCCACGAGGTGGGCGAGCAGCCGAGTCCGCAGCTCACTCTTGACTGCCGCGGACGAGCGGGCCGCGACCGTCTCCTGGGCCCAGGCGATCGCGGCCCGGCCGACGACCACGGCGGCCAGCACGGCCAGCGTCGGGGTCAGGTCGCGCGCGCCGGCGCCGTCGAGGAACACGGCTGTGATCCCTTGGGCCAGCAGGGTCGCCTGAGCCACGATGAGGCCGGCCAGGAGCACCCCGAGGGCCACCGTGGCGACGAGATAGGCGCGGCTGCCGCGGGCGTAACGCAGCAGCCGCGGGTCGAGTGGCTTCACACCGGGATCCGGTCGACGGTCAGCCGCTTGCGGAACACCCAGTAGGTCCAGCCCTGATAGGCAAGCACGATCGGCGTGAAGGCGACCGCCACCCACGTCATGACCTTGAGCGTGTACGGCGTGGAGGAGGCGTTCTCCACGGTGAGGCTGTTCGCGGCGGCGATGCTGGACGGCATCACGTCGGGGAACAGCGTCACGAAGAGCCCGAAGACCGCGAGCACGAGCGTGCCGGCGGTGGCCAGGAACGCCCAGCCCTCACGGCGCAGGCGGGTGGCGACCGCGGCCCCGGCCAGGGCGAGGGCGGCCGCCGCGAAGAGGATCCAGCCGCCGACGTCGTGGTGGGCGCGTGCGGTCCACGCCAGGAACCCGCCGGCGATCACAATGGCCATCGGGGCGAGCCGCTCGGCGAGCCGACCGGCGCGTTCCCGCATGTCGCCGTCGGTCTTCAGGGCCAGGAACACCGCGCCGTGCAGCACGAACAGCACGAGGGTGGTCAGGCCACCGAGCACCGCGTACGGGTTGAGCAGGTCGAAGAAGCCGCCGACGTACTCGTGGTTCGCGTCCAGGCGCACGCCTCGGACGATGTTGCCGAACGCGACCCCCCACAGAATCGCCGGCACCAGGCTCCCGCCGATGATGCACAGGTCCCAGCGGCGGCGCCAGCGGTCGTCGTCCCGCTTGCCGCGGTATTCGAAGGCGACTCCGCGCAGGATCAGCGCGACCAGGATGAGCAGCAGCGGCAGGTAGAAGCCGGAGAACAGCGTCGCGTACCACTCCGGGAAGGCGGCGAAGGTGGCGCCGCCCGCGACCAGCAGCCACACCTCGTTGCCGTCCCACACCGGACCGATCGTGTTGATCATCAAGCGACGTTCGCGGTTGTCGCGGGCGAGCACGGGCAGCAGGATGCCGACGCCGAAGTCGAATCCCTCGAGCAGGAAGTAGCCGGCCCAGAGGACCGCGATCAGCGCGAACCAGACGGTCGTGAGTTCCATCGTCGTGAGTCCCTAGTAGGCGAAGGCGAGCGGGCGGTCGGGGTCGTCGGTCGGCGTCTCGATCTCGGGGGCGCCGGCCCGCGCGTACCGGACGAAGAGCCCGACCTCGACGACCGCGAGCACTCCGTAAAGGAGGGTGAGCACTATCAGCGAGGTCGCCACGGACCCGGCGCCGACGGATGGCGAGACACTCTCGGCGGTTTTGAAGACGCCGAAGACCGTCCAGGGTTGGCGACCCATCTCGGTGAAGATCCAGCCGAACGAGTTGGCGGCGAGCGGCATGCCGATCGACGAGATGGCGGCGATCCACAGCCACCGACTCGTGGGCGCCCGGCCGCGGCGGGTGAACCACAACGCGGCGATGGCCACCAGCATGGCGAGCCCGCCGAAGCCGATCATCAAACGGAACGACCAGTACGTCACCGGCACGTACGGGACGTAGTCACCGGGGCCGTACTTCTCGGCGTACGCGGTCTGCAGGTCGTTGATTCCCTCGACCTCGCCGCTCGGGCTGCCGGTCGCCATGAACGACAGCAGGGAGGGGATGCGGACGCTCGCCGTCTCTTCGCGCCCGTCCAGCGACCCGAGCGTGAAGATCGAGAAACCGGCCGGCTGCGAGGTGTCGTAGAGCGCCTCGGCGGCGGCCATCTTCATCGGCTGCTGCTCGGTCATGACCCGCGCCTGCAGATCGCCGGTGACCAGAACCCCGACTCCCGCGATCAGCACCACCCAGGCGCCGAGTTTGAGGCCGGGCCGGAACACCTCCTCCTGGTTGCGGCGCTTGAGATGCCAAGCGCTGACCGCCAGCAGCACCGCGCCGGCGGTGAGGAAGCAAGCTGTGATGGTGTGCGGGAAGGTGACCAGGGTCGTGGAGTTCGTGAGCACCGCCCAGATGCTGTGCAGTTCGGCGCGGCCCGCCTCGGTGTTCACCTCGAAGCCGACCGGATGCTGCATCCACGAGTTCGCGGCCAGAATGAAGTACGCCGACAGCAGCGTCCCGATCGACGCGAGCCAGATCGTGGCGAGGTGGAGGCGCTTCGGGAGCCGGTCCCAGCCGAAGATCCACAGGCCGAGGAACGTCGACTCGAGGAAGAACGCGAGCAGGCCCTCGATCGCCAGCGGCGCACCGAAGATGTCACCCACGAAGCGGGAGTAGTCGCTCCAGTTCATCCCGAACTGGAACTCCTGCACGATGCCGGTGACCACGCCCATCGCGAAGTTGATCAAAAAGAGTTTGCCCCAGAACTTGGTGGCGCGCAGATAGTGTTCCTTGCCGGTGCGTACCCAGGCGGTCTGCAGGCCTGCTACGACGGCCGACATCCCGATCGTGATCGGTACGAACAGGAAGTGGTAAACGGTCGTGATGCCGAACTGCCATCGGGCCAGGTCGAGCGCGTCCACGGTGAGGTCCTTTCGACAAATGCCCGCTGATTCTCGCGATCACGAAACCGCCTGCGCAGGGTCGAAGGTCCCGATCTACCCAGGGCCTTTCCGGAACTGGGTTGTGCCTTGATCCCGCTCCGCCACCCCAAAGCTATCGACAAATCTCGCAAACCGGACCCGGATCCGCTTGCTGCGGATCCCGGAGCGATGAGCCTGGCCCCGAACGCCGACGATGGTTTCCCCGGGTTCCTGCGGAAGCGGGCTGCCCGCGTGAGACTGTGAGAAACGGCGCGCTCGAACAATGGCATCGCCGGCTGTCTGACCGAATCCTGACTTCGGAGAGGAAGTAGGTTGTGAAGATACTTCGGAGAGGAAGTAGGTTGTGAAGATCGAAACTGATCAGCGCCAAGCATTGCTGCACGCCGCGGAGGCTGCCCGATACGCGCCCTCGGTTCACAACACTCAGCCCTGGACCTGGATTCTTCGCAGCGACAGGCTGGAGTTGCACGCGGACACCGACAGACAGCTGACGGCACAGGATCCCGACGCGCACATGCTGCTCCTCAGCTGCGGGGCAGCCCTGCACCATGCCGAGGTCGCCTTGGCGGCCGACGGCTGGCAGTTCAGCATCGACCGACCCGCCGGCACTCCGCTTGCCGTCATCCACCTGCGGCACCAGGGGCCCATCGACCCACTGAGCGTGCGGCGTTTCGAGCAGTTGCCAGAACGCCACACCGATCGACGCACCGTCGGTGACGATCCGGTGCGCCCCGGTGTGCTCGACCTTCTGGTGGCGGTCGCCGAACAGAACGCCGCTCGGCTCGACATCCTCCGCCACGACCACGTGATCGAGCTGGCCGTGATCGTCGAACACGCCCAGAAGGCGCAATCCGCCGACGAGGATCTGCAGCGCGAGACCGCGGCCTGGGTAGGTGGCGACCGCACCTCGGGCACCGGCATTCCGGCTGCGAACCTGCCCCGCGAGCTGCCCTTGACCACCGTGGCCGAACGCGACTTCGGCGCCAAGGGCACCCTCGCCGCCGGCGCCGGGCACGACACCACCGCCACCTACGCCATCCTTTACGGCGCGGGCGACGAACCGGCCGACTGGATCCGCGCCGGCGAAGCGCTCAACGCCGTCTGGCTCGCAGCCGCCGACAACGACATCACCCTCCTGCCCCTGAGCAGCGCCACCGAAGTTCCTTTCGCCCGAGAGGAACTACGCCGAATGATCGACCGTGTCGGTTTCCCTTACCTCGTTCTGCGGTTCGGAACGAAGGCAGCGGACGGCGGCCCCGCGCACACCCCCCGGATGCCGATCGACCAGATCATCGACCTGCGCGACTGACGGTCTCGTCGCACCTGTCTTCTCACGCCGCGGGAATGCGGATGCTGAAGACAGCACCCTGGCCAGGGCGGCCCCATGCCTCGATGGTGCCACCGTGGCCGACGACGACCTCCCGGGCGAGCGCGAGGCCGAGCCCGAAACGGCGGTGATCGTCATGGTCGCCGCGGGCGAAGCGGGCGAACAGCCGTTCGGTGTCCGCCGCGTCGAACCCGGCGCCGTCGTCGCGGACGGCGACGACGACTGTGGCCTGGTCGGTGCCGAGCTCGACGCGCACGTGTCCGCCGACTGAGGTGTGGCTCAGGGCGTTGTCAACCAGTGCGGTGAGCACCCGCCGCAGCGCGGCTTGGTGGCCGAGGACGACCGGGGACCCGGCAGGAACCAGAGTCAGCTCCACCTCTTGCCGCCGCGCTCGGTCAGCTTCGTCGGCGACGACGCCGGCGGCGACAGCGACGAGGTCGACGGGCACCCGGGCGTCGTCGCGGCGGTCGAGCTGGCTCGACAGCAGCAGGTCCTCGACGACCTCACCGAGCTGCCGGGTGCCGATGACGAGCCGGTCGACGTCGGTGCTGACGGCCGCGACGGCGGCACCGGCTCGAAGGTCCATCTGGAGCAGCTGGGCCCTGGTGTGCAGCTGGGTCAGCGGGGTACGCAGCTCGTGGCTGGCGTCGGCGACGAACTGCCGTTGCCGGGCCAACGCATCAGTCAGGGGAGCTGTGGCGCGGCGGGCGAGCAGGGCCGCGGACAGCAACGCGATGAGCAGACCGACCAGTTCCCCGGCGATCAGGGCGCCGAGCAGCCGTTCCCGCTCATCGTGTTGTTCGTGCCGGCTCAGGACGACCTGCACCACCCGGCTTCCCCGCCGCTCGGTCAGGGCCGTGTAGCCACCCTCGCGGCCGTCGATCCGGGTCGTCTCGCTCGCTCCGCCGGCGTGGACACGGCCGAGCGCGGCCTGGTCTGGAAGTCCTGCGGGTGCGTTGTCCGTAGCCTCGATCCCGCCGCCGGCGTCCTGAACGAAAATCCATACATCCGGCGGCGGAACTTTGACGTCGTCCGCGGTCGCCGCGGTCTGCCGCAGCATTTTCGCGGCTGCGGAGTTCTGGCTGTGGACCACCACAAGCACGACGAGTGCGCCGAGGACCAACAGGCTCACGCTGATCGCGGCGGCGGTCTGCAGGCCGATGAGGCGACGGGCGCGCGTCAGCAGGGCGCGATCTTGTTCGGATGGCTCCGCACCGCTGCGTCTCATCGGCGCCCGAGCCGGTATCCCACACCCCGCACGGTGGAGACCGCGGCGGCTCCCAGCTTGCGGCGAAGGTAGTGCACGTAGGTGTCGACCAGCGCGATGCTGGAGGCGTCGGGGAAGACCTGGGCAAGGAGTGCCTCGCGAGTGAATGCCCGCGCCGGGTTCTTCGCCAGTAACCGCAACAGGTCGCTCTCGCGGCCCGATAAGGCCACGACCGATCCGTCCGGGCTGGTCACCGTCCTCGTGATCAGGTCGAACGTGCCGCCACCGACGGCAAGCCGCTCGTCCGATCCGGCGCGGCGGCGCAGCAACACCCGGACCCGGGCCAGGAGTTCGTCGACCTCGAACGGCTTGACGAGATAGTCCTCGGCGCCACTGTCCAGGCCGGTCACCCGGTCGGTTACCGTGCCGAGCGCGGTCAGCACCAGCACCGGCGTCTTGACGCCGGAACGGCGCAACCGGCCGAGCAGGTCGAGCCCTTCGATGGCGGGCAGACCCCGGTCGAGGATCACCGCGTCGTAGCGGCGGGTCAGCGCCAGATGCAGGCCCGCTTGGCCGTCCGGGGCGAGGTCGGGCTCGTAACCGGCGCCGCTGAAGAGGCGCAGCAAGAGGGGCCCCAGCTCGCGGTCGTCCTCGACCACCAGCACCTTCGCCGCCGGGTGTGCAGCGTCTGTCATGGTGTCACTCTCGCAGGCCGGCATCCGAGCGTCAGCTCTCGGTCACTTGTCCAGGGTCTCTATCAGATCGGACACCGATCGGCCGAAGTCATGAGTGACACGTGTGATGCCTCCGGTCGTGCGTTCGACGCCGGACTGAGCAGAGGTGGGTTCTGTGCCGGCAACCCTACGCAGGATCAAGATTGCGGTACGCCTGGTAGCCAGCATGGCGTTGCTGCTGGTGCTGATGATCATCATGATCGTCGTCGGGCTGTCGGCGGTCGCGAATCAGCGCCAAGCGACGGCGGACGTGCAGGACTACGGCGCGGCGACCAGGCTGGCGATGCAGGTGAAGTTCCGGTCGGCTGACTTCAACGGTTGGCAGACCGCGTACGCCTTCGATGTGACCAGGGGGGTGCGGGGTGCGGCCGCGGACACCTCGGAGAGCCGGGCCGCTTTCCTCGCCTCGGCCGAAGCGTTCCGTACGGAGTTGAACGCCCTGAGCCAGGCCCGGCTCACCGCCGCTGACCAGGCCACCATCAGCTCGGTGACGAGCATGTTCGACGAGTTCATGGCGATGGACTCCAGAATCATCAAGGGCTTTCGTACCGGTGATCCGGCACTCGTCGCGGCCGGGGAGCAACTCGTCGCCGTGGACGAGATCGTCGTCTTCACCAAGCTGGCAACGGCCGTGGACGACCTGGTCGCCGCCATCGACGACCACTCCGCCGCCGCCGTTGCCGCCGCCGCGGCGGCGGCGCGCACGTCCTCGGTGCTGATGCTGACCGCGGGCGCCGGAGCAGTGCTCGTGGGTACGACTCTCGCACTGCTCCTGACCCGCTCGATCACCCAGCCGTTGCGAGCGCTGAACCAACGGCTGAGCGAGATCGCCGACGGGGACGGTGACCTCACGCAGCGCGTCCACGACGACGCCCGGGATGAGATCGGTCAGGCCGCCCGCAGCTTCAATCGATTCGCCGAGCGCATGCGGACGCTGGTGGGCAGGGTGGCGTCCGAGGCCGCCCGGGTGGCGCGCGCCGCCGACGAGCTGGGCACCATCAGCATCCAGCTCGCGGAGGGCGCCGGCGGCACCAGCACCCAGGCGGGTGTGGTCAGCTCCGGCGCCGAGGAGGTCTCCGCGATCGTCTCGACGATGGCCGCCTCCGCGGAGCAGATGAGCGCGTCCATCGCCGAGATCTCCCGCAGCGCGAGCCGGGCGTCGGAGATCGTCGAGGACGGCGTCCGCGCCACCGCCGACGCCAACGAGACGGTCAAGCGGCTCGGCGTCGCCTCGGCGGAGATCCAATCCGTTGTGGACCTGATCACCGCGATCGCCCAGCAGACGAACCTGCTGGCGTTGAACGCCACCATCGAGGCTGCCCGTGCCGGTGAGTCCGGGAAAGGCTTCGCGGTGGTGGCGGGCGAGGTCAAGGATCTCGCTCAGCAGACCGCCGCGGCGACCGAGACCATCGTGCGGCAGATCGCCGCGATCCGTACCGGCAGCGACGCGGCCGTCGAGGCGATCGAGCGGATCGCGACGGTGGTGTCCGAGATCAACAGCACGCAACTGACTATCGCGTCAGCGATCGAGGAGCAGACGGCGACGACCGCGGAGATGAGCCGCAACGTGGGCGAGACCGCCACCGGAGCAGGCGAGATCGCCGGCAGCATCCAGGAGGTCGCGCAAACCGCGGAGCGGACGAGCACCGGTGCCGCACGCACCCAGGACACCGCGCGGGATCTCGGCCTCGCCTCCAACGACCTGCAGGCTCTCGTGGCAACTTTCCGCTACTGAGGCCGAATTCCACCTCTGGGTTCACGCCGGCGGGGCGGGTCGCTGTCATCTGCTCAGCAAAGTTCCTGTCCGTGCGGGTCGCTTGTCAGGACTTTGGTCCCGACACAGACAGGCAGTCCGGCCCGGGTGCTGTGAGCCCCGACGGAGAAACCTCAAAGGCGAAGACAAACGATGCCAGGAGGCAATAATGACCACCATCGGCCGGAACGCCGCAGCCCACCTCGAGCAGGTCGAGGCGCCCGGCTCCATGCTCACCAAGACCGCCGACAAGACCCTCGCCGTGCTGCGAATCTCCACCGGATTCGTCTTCCTGTGGGCGTTCCTCGACAAGGCGTTCGGGTTCGGCTACGCCACGCCGTCCGCGAAGGCCTGGATCAACGGCGGTTCGCCCACCAAGGGCTTCCTGTCCAGCATTGACGTCGGCCCCTTCCAGGGCACCTTCCACAGCCTCGCCGGCACGGCGTTCGCCAACTGGGCGTTCATGCTCGGCCTGCTCGGCATCGGAGTCGCGCTCATCGCCGGGGTCGGCCTGCGCCTCGCCGCCGGTGCCGCCGTCGTGATGATGGCGATGATGTGGTTCGCCGAGTACCCCCTCGCCCAGCACACCAGCGCCGGCGAGCCGAGCGGCTCGACCAACCCGATCACCGACTACCACTTCATCTACGCCGTCAGCGCGGTCGTCGTGGCTCTCACCTATGCCGGCCACACCTGGGGCCTGGGACGCCGGTGGGCGAAGCTGCCCTTCGTGCAGAAGCACCGCTGGCTCATCTGAGAACCCAGCCCCGCAGCACTGCCCGGCCACCCCTAGGGGTGGCCGGGCAGCCCGGTGTCCAGCCTGAGGTCATCCTTCGAGGCACTACATCAGCGGACTGATCTGTTCCTCGATACCGAGAAGCGCACGGCCGTAGACCTCGCGAGAAATGTCCGGAGCCAACTGCTGGTGCCGGGTCGCCACTTCGAGGTCGCGCCAGATGCGTTGCAAAGGTTGGGTTGAGGCGAAGCCGCTCGCACCATTGATGTCCAACAGAAGCTGAACCGAGCGGCGCGCGGCGAGCACCGCGGTGGCCGTGTCCATCTTCAGCCGGGCACGCTGTCCGACCGTAAGGACCTGGCCGTGCTGTGCGAGTTCCACGTCGCTTACCGCCCGCGCGGTGTGCAGCCGCGCGGTGTCGATCGCGGACGCGGCGTCGGCGATGGCGAACCGGACGGCCGGCGAATCGATGGCGTTCTGGTAGGTCGTTCCCCCGACCGGCTTGCCCTTCGCCAGCCGTTCGAGCGTGACGGACAGCGCGGCCTGGGCCATCCCGAGGATCGGGCCCATCATCGCGAGGGTCAGGAACGGGATCGCCATCGCCTGATAGAGCAGCTCGCCGGGGTGATCGGCGGCGTAGGCGCCGGTGAGCACCTTCGGCAACGAGAGGATGCGGTGGGCCGGGACGAAGGCCTCGTCGACGACGAACGTGTGGCTTCCGGTGCCCTGCATGCCGGCCACCTGCCACGTCTGTTCGACGGTACCGGCATTCGTGGGGATCAGGGCCATAGCGGGACCGAGCGGAGTTCCGCTGGAGTCGACGAGCGGGACGCCGACGAGTGCCCACTGTGCGTCCTGCACTCCGGACAACGGCTCCCAGCGTCCGCTGACGGTGAAGCCACCCGGGACAGCGTGGGCGCTGCTGTTCATCCCGAAACCGCCACAAACCATCGCGTACGGATCGTCGCCCCACACATCGGTACGAGCCTGGTCGTCGAGCAACGCGGCCAGGAACGAACCGCCCGAGGCGAGCATGGCCGTCCACGCCGTGGCGCCACAGCCGCGGCCCAGCCGGTCGAAAACGTCCACGGCGGTGGCCAGGCTGGCCTGGTGACCGCCCAGGGCCGCGGGGGCGAAGAGGTTGAGGAAGCCGGCCTCACGAAGAGCCTGCATGCTGGCCTCGGCCGGCCGACCGGCCGCCTCGGTCTCGGCCGCATGGTCCTGGAGCAGCGGAATGAGCTTTTCCGCGCGATCGATGAGGGTGTCCTCGAAATGATCGTCACGCACGGTGTTCACGCCCCGACCGCCGAATCGACCATGTCGAGCGGACCGGATGCCCGGCCGCCGACCCGGTCCTGGGCCTCTCCGTAAGCGCCGGTCAGGCCTCCGGAACCAGTGGAGCACGTATTCATTCTGCCGTCCTTTTGTGCGGGGTCGGATTGCGGGACGATCCAAACACACGGCGGACCGTCTATCCAGGCAGACTGATACCTAGGAATCCGGTACCTACTCTCGTGCGTACACTCTTCTGGTGTCCCGACCCAGCTCCGGCCGCAACGAGGCGCTTGCTTCGTTCCTCCGTGATCGGCGTGGCCGGGTCGAGCCCGAGCGCGTCGGACTTCCGGCGGGCAGACGACGGCGGGTTCCCGGGTTGCGCCGCGAAGAAGTGGCCCGGCTGGCGGGTCTGAGTGTCGACTACTACGCACGACTCGAACAGGGTCGACAGCAGACCGCTTCGCCTGGGGTGCTCGGCAGCGTAGCCCGCACCTTGCGCCTCAGCGACGACGAACGCCAACACTTGTTCGACCTGGCAAAAGTCGCCGACAGAACCCCTGCCCCCACCTCGACCGACGGCGGCGAGGAACGGGTGCGCCAACTGCTGACCGCGCTCGGCGACACTCCCGCCCTGGCGCTCGGGCCGTTCGTCGACATCGTGCACGCGAACACCTCGGCCAAATACCTCTTCGCCGACTTCGACGCGTTGCCGCCGCCGCACCGCAACGGCGTCCGCTGGATGATGCTGGCGCCCCGGGCCCGCGATCTGCACGGCGACGACTGGGCCGACGCCGCCGCGGAACTGGTCGGTCTGCTGCGGCTGCACGCCGGACAGAACCCGGACAGCGCCCGGCTGACCGAGATCACCGACGAGCTGTCCGCACTCAGCCCGCTGTTCAACCAGTTGTGGCGCGAGCAGACGGTGTCGACCTGGCAGCATCGTGAGAAGACGCTGCGGCACCCCGATCTGGGCGAAATGTCGTTCGCCAACGAGTTCCTCACCGTGCAAAGCGCGCCACAACTCAGCGTCGTGGTCATGGTGCCGGCCGACCCGGAGCGTTTCTCCGCCGCACTCGCCGCGAGCCTTACCTGACCCCCTGTGACGAGACCTGACCCCCTGTGACGAGGCCATTGCCGCCGATCAGCAGGGAGATGCGGCGGGTCGGCGAGGTACCGGGTGTCGCCTCCCTCGACCTGACGGCGAGTATCGGGCAGGGCGTACGCCCCTGCTGATGTGGTCGGTGGTGCGGGCCATGTCGGCCAGCGAGTCGGGATTGCGCTACGAGCTCGAGGTCACCAGCGGGCCGCACTCCACCCGCGGCGTCGATCGATGACAAAGTCTGGCAGTTTGTGCACCCGTTGTCCGAGATGTGTTGTAACGCACGTTCATGGCTATTCCCTTGATCTTTGTCGTAATTAGACGTTTGGATGACCGCCGAAGGGCGCCGGCCCTTTGCATCGAGGCCGAGCCGTCCCGTTCTGGCCGCCTGGATGCGCGATAGGAGGATGTGACATGCGCACTTCGCCGGGATCCCGATGGCGTCTACGAACACCCCCCGCGCTTGCCGCGGCGGCCGTCCTGCTGGCCGTCGGACCGTTGTCGGTTCCGGCCTCGCCGGCGGGCGCCGAGGCCGCCGGGGACAGTCCCTTCTGGGTGGTGCTGGACGATCAGGCCGATCTTTCGGCAGCCCGGTCCGCGCCGGACAAGGCCGCCAAGGGCCGCCTGGTCTACGAGGCACTGACTCGGCATGCCACGCAGACCCAGGCCGGCCTACGCCGCCTGCTCGACCAGCGCGGTATCCAGTACCAGTCATTCTGGATCAACAACTCGATTCGCGTGACCGGCGATGCTGCCCTCTCCGCGGAGTTACGCTCCCGGCCCGAGGTGCAGCAGGTCGTCAAGGAAGCGACACCAGCCGCCACCGCCACCGCCACAACCGCCGCACCGGGCCGCGCCCCGGCTGTGCCGGCCGACGATGCGGTCCAGTGGAACATTGCCCGGGTCGGAGCCGATCGTGTCTGGCGCGACTCGGGCACGCGGGGCGAGGGCATCACCGTGGCATCCATCGACTCCGGCGTCGCCGTCGACCACCCCGCGTTGTCGGCCAACTACCGCGGCCGTTACAGCAACGGCGCCTCCACCACCGACTACAGCTTCCTCGACCTCACCGGCGCCTGCCGAACGAACTGCGACGAAGATGGTCACGGCACCCACGTCATGGGCATCATCGCGGGGAACCGCACGGACGGCCCGCAGATCGGCGTCGCTCCACAGGCCCGCTGGATCGCGGCCTCCGCCCTCAAGCCGCAGACCAGGCTGGCCGCAGCGCAGTGGATGCTCGCTCCCACCGACGCCTCCGGCGGGAACCCCCGGCCTGACCTCGCACCGGATGTGGTGAACAACTCCTGGATCAGCGACGAGGAGAACTTCCTGAGCGATGCGGTGGACGCCTGGATCGCGGCCGGCATCTTTCCGGTCTTCGCCGCCGGCAACGGATTGGGAGCCGGGGCCGGAAGCATTTGCTCCCGGGTCAGCTGGCCGGCCTCGCTGGAGAATGCCTACGCTGTCGGCAACACCACTCCCGACGACACCGTCTCCACCCTCTCCAGCCGGGGCCCTGGCCGGACCGGACTGACGAAGCCCGACATCGCCGCGCCTGGGACCAACATCGTTTCCAGCTGGTCCACCTGGGAGGACTACACCGCGCGGAGCGGGACCTCCGAAGCAGCGCCGCACGTCGCCGGGGCCGTGGCGTTGCTCTGGTCCGCGGTGCCGGAACTGCAGGGCGACGTCGCGGCGACCCGGCGGCTGCTCGACGCCACGGCACACGACATTGACGACACCGAGTGCGGCGGAACGCCCGCGGACAACAACGCGGCGGGCGAGGGGCGACTCGACATTCCGGGTCTGCTGCAGGCGGCACCGCACCACGCGACCGGCGGTCTGGCGGGCACCGTCACCGACTCCACGGGCAAGGCGCTGCCGGATGCCCAACTGCTGCTTTCCGGGCCGAAGTCCCGGACGCTGACGACGGACGCCAAAGGCCACGCCGGCCTCGACCGCATGGTGCCGGGAACCTACACGTACCGGACAATGCGCTTCGGTTACCGTGACGCCACGGGCACCGTCGTCGTCAAGGCAAACCAGAAGACCACGCTTTCCGTACGTCCGGAGCAGCTTCCCTCGGCAACCGTCTCCGGAGTGGTCCGCTCGGCCGAAGGCGTCGTAGCCGATGCAACGGTCACCGTTCCTGGCACACCGGCCTTGACCCGCACCGACGCATCCGGCGCCTACCGGCTCCAGCTGCCCCTCGGCACGCACGACATCAGCGTGACGCCGACGAGCCGATGCGCCGTTCCGGTCACGGACACGCGCACACTCTCCAGCGATCTCCGCGCCGACGTCACTTTGCCGCCGCTGACCGACGAATACGGCTACACCTGCACCCGCCCGGCGTCCGGGTACCAGGAGGGCGCGACCAAGCTCGACATCTCCGGATCCACGAGCTCGTCCGCCGAGATCGCACTGCCGTTCCCGATCAGCCTGTACGGCCGGGCGTACCGGACCGCCTGGGTCAGCGCAGACGGCGCCCTGAGCATGACCGGGCCGACCGAGCCGCCCACCAAAATCCCCACCGAGATGCCCTACAACTTCCCGTCCTACGTGGCCATCTTCCCGTTCTTCACCACGCTCGACGTCGACGCCGACGCCGGCGTGTACCTGACCAGTTCCGCGGACCGTCTTGTCGTGGAGTGGCGCAACGT
>DASRYP010000169.1:0-3208 GCA_035687165.1 Actinoplanes sp.
GCTGCGGTCGGTCTTGATCGTGCCGATGTCGGCCGACCCGGAGAGCTTCCAGGTCAGCCAGTCGTGCGGCAGGCAGACCGCGGCCACGCGGGCCGCGTTCTCCGGCTCGTGGCGGGCCAGCCAGCGCAGCTTGGTGAGCGTGAAGCTGGCGACCGGCACGATGCCCACTGCGTCGGCCCACTTTGCCCCACCGCCCAGCTCGGCGATGAGGTCGGCGGCCGCGCCGGCGCTGCGGGTGTCGTTCCACAGCAGCGCCGGGCGGACCACTTCGCCGTTCTCGTCCAACACCACCATGCCGTGCTGCTGACCGGCCACCGAGACGGCGGCCACGTCGTCCAGGCCGCCGGCCTCGTCGATGGCCTGTCGCAGCGCGGCCCACCAGGCGTCCGGATGCACCTCGGTGCCGTCCGGATGACTCGCGCGGCCCTGACGGACCAGCGCACCGGTCTCCGCGTCGCGGATGACCACCTTGCAGGACTGGGTGGAGCTGTCGATCCCGGCGACAAGCGTCATTTCAGTGTGTCCTCGGAGTCAGTTGGCGCGGAGTCAGTTGGCGCGGAGTCAGTTGGCGCGGAGAACGTGGTCGATGGCGAGCTGGTTGAGCTTCACGAAACCGTAGCCCTGCGCACCGGCTGCGTCGACGTCGAACTCCTCGAAGGCGCTCTTGTCGTCCAGCAGGTCCTGGTAGGTCTCGCCCGGGTTGAGCGTCGGGGTCGCGAGCTCGAGCACCTTGCTGTCGCGCAGCGCCTCCTGCACGGCCGGGTCGGCCCGGAACGCCTGCGCGCGCTCCTTGAGCAGCAGGTACATCCGCATGTTGGCCTTGGCCGACTCCCAGACACCGTCGGCGTTCTCGGTGCGCGAGGGCTTGTAGTCGAAGTGGCGGGGACCGTCGTAGCGGGGACCGCCGCCGGCCGAGCCGTTCTCCAGCAGGTCGACCAGGGAGAACGCGTTGAGCAGGTCGCCGTGGCCGAAGACCAGGTCCTGGTCGAACTTGACGCTGTGCTGACCGTTCAGGTCGATGTGGAACAGCTTGCCCTGCCACAGCGCCTGGGCGATGCCCTGGGTGAAGTTGAGGTTGGACATCTGCTCGTGGCCGACCTCGGGGTTGATGCCGAAGAGCTCGGGCCGCTCGAGCTGGTAGGTGAAGGCGATCGCGTGGCCGAGCGTCGGCAGCAGGATGTCGCCGCGGGGCTCGTTCGGCTTGGGCTCGATCGCGAAGCGCAGGCCGTAGCCCTTGTCCTCGGAGTACTGCGCGAGCAGGTTCAGACCCTCGCGGTAGCGGTCGAGTGCGGCGTTGATGTCCTTGGCCGAGTCGTACTCGGCGCCCTCGCGGCCGCCCCAGAGCACGAAGGTCTCGGCGCCCAGCTCGGCGGCGAGGTCGACCTGGCGCAGGACCTTGCGCAGCGCGTAACGCCGGACCGAACGGTCGTTGCTGGTGAACGCGCCGTCCTTGAAGACCGGGTGGCTGAACGTGTTCGTGGTGGCCATCGGCACCACCAGGCCGGTCTCCTCGAGCGCCTTCTTGAACCCGGCGATGACGCTGTCCCGGGTCGCGGCGTCGGAGCCGAACGGGACGAGGTCGTCGTCGTGGAACGTGATGCCATAGGCGCCGAGCTCGGCGAGCTTGTGCACCGCCTCGACCGGGTCGAGCACCGGACGCGTGGCCGAGCCGAACGCGTCGACGGCCTGCCACCCGACAGTCCACAGGCCGAAGGAGAATTTGTCTTCACGGGTGGGTTGGACCGGCACGGTTACCTCCACGTAACAGGTGGGATTTGTTTATTGGTTGAATTATTTGACCGCGGTGTGGCAATGTCAAGACCGTGAGTGGCCGCCTGATGAGTGCTTCCCGCAGCCCCGTCCGGCAGTCGAGTGTGCGAGCCCACAATCTCGCGCTGGTGTTGCAGACAGTGGCGAATGGCTCAGATCACCCATCCCGGGCAGCCATCTCGGCGACGACCGGACTCACCCGGGCCACCGTGTCGACGCTCGTCGACGACCTCATCGCAGGCCACCTGCTCGCCGAACTCGAGCCCGCCCCGCGAACCGGAGCCGGCCGACCCGCCGCCGGGCTCACGCTCGCCCCCGACGGTCCAGCCGGGCTCGGCCTCGAGATCAACGTCGACTATCTGGCCGCCTGCGTGGTGGACCTGACCGGCGTGCTGCGCCACCGGCTCGTTACGCGGACCGACCAGCGGCTGTTACCCCCCGCGGCGGCCCTCGCCGCGCTCAGCGAGCTTGCCGTCCGGGCCCTGGCCGCGGCCGAGGCCGATGGACTGGTGATCGCCGGGGCGGCGCTGGCCGTGCCCGGACTGGTGGCGCCGGGCGGGCTGGTGCGGGTCGCGCCCAACCTGGGGTGGCAGAACGTCGACGCGCCGGCCCTGCTGCCGACTCTCGCGGGGCTGCCCCTGACCGTCGACAACGAGGCCAACCTGGCCGCGCTCGGCGAGCTGCGGGCCGACGGCGGCGAGCCGACCTTCCTCTACGTCTCGGGCGAGATCGGCATCGGCGCCGGCATCGTGCTCGACGGCGAGCTCTACCGCGGCGGCCGCGGCTGGAGCGGCGAGATCGGGCACGTCACCGTCTTCCCCGACGGCCGCCCGTGCCGCTGCGGCGCGAACGGCTGCCTCGAGCAGTACGCAGGTCAGGAGGCGGTCGATGCCGACCCCGACCTGGCCGCCGCCGCGCTCGGCATCGCGCTGGCAGCCGTGGTCAACCTGCTCGACCTGGGCGTGATCGTGCTGGGTGGTGGGTACGCGCCCGAGTTCGACCGGCTGCGCGACGGCATCGAGGCAGAACTGCGCCGCCGAGTGCTCACCGCCGACCTGGCCCCGGTCTCGCTGCGGCCGGCCGTGCTCGGCGCCGACGCGGCCATGCGCGGCGCGGCGGACGTGGTGATCCGCGGCGTGCGGGACGACCCGGCGGCCTGGCTGGCCCGGGCTCAGGCTGTCTGAGCCGACGCCGACCCACCGATCTCGTCGGCCGCAGCAGCGAACTCGGTGAGACCCCGCAGCAGGGCCGCACGGCCGCCGGGGGACATCTTCTCGAGGACGCCGGCGAGCGCGCGACGCCGGATGCCGCGCAGCTCGCCCAGCAGGGTGCGGGAGGCGGGGGTGAGGTAGAGCGCGATCTCGCGCCGGTCGGCCCGGCCCGGAACCCGCTCGACCAGGCCCGAGGCCACCAGGCGGTCGCAGAGCCGGCTGGCCGA
>DASRYP010000170.1:0-2592 GCA_035687165.1 Actinoplanes sp.
GCCGCGCGCGTCGTGCAGGGCCATGCCGCCGACCACGAACCGGCCCTGGGGGTCGACCGCGCCGTCGTTGAGCCGGCTGCCGGCTTTTCGGAGATCGGCCACCGGCGTACGCGTGCCGTCGGTCTTGACCCGCAGGACGCCGCCCCGCTCGGCCACCAGAAGCTCGCCCGCGGCCGAGACCGCGACCGCGCAGGCGAGATCGTCGAACTTCCAGGTCTCGGTCACGGTGATGCGCTCGGGGCTCAGCCGGCCCGCGTGCACCACGCCGCCCAGGATGTCCACCCAGAGCAGCCGGTCCCGGTCCGGGTCCCAGACCGGGCCCTCGCCGAGGGCGTACGCCTCCGCGCCGGCCGGCTGAGCGATGAAGCGCGATGTCATGGTCCGTAGGTTAGGCGCAACTTCCGAACAGATGAAGGATCTTCCGACTTGAGCGGTGCGGCGTTACAGTCCGGACATGTCTGATCGGCGCAGCGCACAGTGGTACGGCGGCGACGACCGGAACAGCTACATCCATCGAGCGTGGATGCGGCGCGGTCTGCCGGCCGACGCCTTCGACGGCCGGCCGCACATCGCGATCGCCAACACGGCCTCCGACCTGACGCCGTGCAACTCGCACCTCGACGAGGTCGGGCGCAGCGTGGCCGACGGCATCCACCGGGCCGGCGGCATCGCGCTGAACCTGCCGGTCGTGTCGCTCGGCGAGACGCAGGTCAAGCCCACGGCGATGCTGTGGCGCAACATGGCCGCGATGGCGATCGAGGAGATGCTACGGGCCAACCCGATCGACGGGGTGGTGCTGCTCGGCGGCTGCGACAAGACGATCCCCGCGCTGCTCATGGCGGCGGCGTCGGTCGATCTGCCGGCGGTCGTGGTACCGGGTGGGCCGATGCTGACCGGGACGTTCCGGGGCGTGGCGCTGGGCTGCGGGACCGACGTGTGGAAGCTGAGCGAGGAGGTACGCGCGGGGAAGCTGAGCGCGGACGAATTCCAGCGCTCGGAGTCGTCGATGATCCGGAGCAAGGGCCACTGCAACACCATGGGTACGGCTTCGACGATGGGCCTGCTGGCCGAGGTGCTCGGCATGACGTTGCCGGGGATCGCGGGCACACCGGCGCCGGACAGCCGTCTGCTCGAGGCCGCCCACGCCACCGGCATGCTCGCCGTCGACCTGGTCGACCAGGAGCGACGGCCCAGCGCGGTGATGACCCGCGCGTCGTTCCACAACGCGATCGTGGCGCTGGCGGCACTGGGCGGGTCGACCAACGCGGTGGTGCATCTGCTGGCGATCGCGGGGCGGCTCGGGGTCCCGTTGTCCCAGGACGACTTCGACCGGATCGGGGCCGGGGTGCCGCTGCTGGTGGACCTGCAGCCGGCCGGGCGGTTCCTGATGGACGACCTGTACCGGGCCGGCGGGCTGCACGCGGTGCTGGCCGAGGTGCGGGACCTGCTCGACCCGTCGGCGATCACGGTGATCGGAGAACCGCTGGTCAGCGCGTTGGGGGCGGCGCTGGTGTACGACCGGGAGGTGATCCGCACGCGCGCCGAACCGTTGCAGGCGGAGGCGGGGATCGCGGTGCTGTACGGCAATCTCGCGCCGGACGGCGCGCTGGTCAAGCCGGCGGCGGCCACGCCCGCACTGCTGCAGCATCGCGGCCCGGCGGTCGTCTTCGACTCGGTGGAGGACCTGCACGAACGGCTCGACGACCCGTCGCTGGAGGTCACCGCCGACTCGGTGCTGGTGCTGCGGGGATGCGGGCCGAAGGGCTACCCGGGCATGCCGGAGGTGTCGAACATGCCGCTGCCGGCCAAGTTGCTCGCCGAGGGCGTCCGCGACATGGTACGCATTTGCGACGGCAGGATGAGCGGGACGGCGTACGGGACGGTGGTTCTGCATGTCGCCCCGGAGGCGGCCGCCGGCGGGCCGCTGGCGAAAGTCCGCACCGGCGACATGATCGTCCTTGACCTGGCCAATCGGCGGCTGGACGTGGACGTGCCGGCGCTCGAATGGGCAGCGCGGGAACCGTCGGCCGAGGCGGGCCGGGCTTACGCGGCGCCGACCCGGGGCTGGGAGAAGCTCTACGTGGACACGGTCGGGCAGGCCAACACCGGAGCCGACCTGTCGTTCCTGATCGGATCGAGCGGCGATCAGGTATCCCGGGAATCACATTAGCCACGATCCGTGGGCAACGTCGGTCTGTGCTGTTGCCGAGGACGGCGTGCGAATGACGAGAGTCTCCTCCGAGCCGAGCTGGGACCATCGGGTGTGTCCAGGACCTGATCAAACCGGCTAGCCAAGGACACTCTCGGGGCAGATCTCACCATTTCCGGGCTGATGGCGCGGTGCTCGATCAGGAGAATCTCGTGTCACACGCGGGCCCGGTCCCGCCGCTGGAACTGACCGAACAGTCCGGGTCGTCACCACTGCCGAACGAGCATGTCCAGTTCCCCGACAAACCGGGGCAAATCCGGCGCCACGACCCCAACACCGACCGCGACCTCGACCATCACCGCAACGGCCTGCCGAGCAGACAACATCGACGTCACCCGCCCCCGCGCCCGCGCTTGCCCCCGCGCCCCCGCTTGCCCCCGCGC
>DASRYP010000171.1:0-3031 GCA_035687165.1 Actinoplanes sp.
ATGCTGTGACGAAGGCCCACTTTGGAAGACGCGGAGCGAAGTTGGCATCACTTTCGATGCCGGCGTCACTTTCCGCTCAGGTGTTCAGCCACGGGACCGCGGCGGCCACGAAACCGGCCAGACCGAACCCGACCAGGGCAAGCCGGCGGTGACGGTGCGGAGAACGCAGGTGCCGGGCGGCCCGGGTCATACCAGCTCAATGCCCCTCGCCGGACGGGACGAAACGGACCACGCCCGTCCGTACGTCGAAAAACCCTGCCTCGGCTCCGGGCCAACTTGGAGATTTGCCTCCTACAGTCGATGAATGGAGATGGAGGTGCTCCGCCCCCCGGGCGCCGAGCCGACACCACCCGCGGCCGAGGAGCCGAAGCCGACTCCCTGGTGGAAAAAATCAGATCTGCGGCGGAAGCTGCTGATCGGCGCGGTGGCGGTCTGGGCGGTCGCGATCACGGCCGTCGTTCTCCTGCGCGACGGTGGCGATGAGGCCCCGGCCCGCGCGCTCCCTACGGCTTCGCCCTCGGCCTCCGACGCGCCGCTCACCGTTCCCGAGGTCTATCAGGCGCTGCGCCCCTCGGTGGTGCTGATCAAGGCGAGCGGCAGCGGGGCGGGCGCCGACAGCGGCACCGGCGTGATCGTCAACGCCGACGGCACCATCCTCACGGCGTTCCACGTCGTCGAGGGGGCCAAGACCATTTCCCTGACGTACGCCGATGGGACCGAGGCGCCGGCGCAGGTCGCGAACTCCAGCGCGGCTCAAGACATCGCCACCCTCACTCCTGGCAAGCTGCCCGAGACGGTGGTGCCGGCGGTGCTCGGGGGCGGCGCCGCGATCGGCGCCGACGTGGTCGCGATCGGCAACCCGCTCGGCCTCATCGGCACCACGACCAGCGGCGTCGTCTCGGGCCTCGACCGCACACTCGCCCGCGAGCGCGGCGGCGACATCGCCGGGCTCATCCAGTTCGACGCCGCCGTCAACCCGGGCAGCTCGGGCGGACCGCTCATCAACGACCAGGGCCAGGTCATCGGCATCGTCGTGGCCCTGGCCAACCCGACCGAGGCCGGCACGTTCATCGGCATCGGTTTCGCCGTCCCGATCGGTGCCGCGCTCGGCGCCGGGGAGGGCAACGGCCCGAACCCACCGCTCTGACACCGAGGACGGACGCATGACCATGCCGGCACGCGGCTACAACTGGACCGATGCCCTGCCGTCCTCGGCCGGGCCGATCGAGAAGGTGCTCTACGAGGTCAAAAAGGCCATCGTGGGCCAGGACATGCTGCTCGAAAGGCTGCTCGTGGCCCTGCTCGCACGCGGGCACATCCTGGTCGAGGGCGTGCCCGGCCTGGCCAAGACGCTCGCCGTGAAATCGCTGGCCCAGGCGATCGGCGGCGACTTCCACCGGGTGCAGTTCACGCCCGACCTCGTGCCCGCCGACATCGTCGGCACCCGGGTCTACCACCAGCCGACCGGCGAGTTCCAGGTGCAGCTCGGCCCGGTCTTCACCAACCTGCTGCTGGCCGACGAGATCAACCGCGCGCCGGCCAAGGTGCAGAGCGCGCTGCTCGAGGTGATGCAGGAGCGGCAGGTGACGATCGGCCGCGAGACCCACCAGGTGCCCGACCCGTTCCTCGTCATGGCCACCCAGAACCCGATCGAGACCGAGGGCACCTATCCGCTGCCCGAGGCGCAGATCGACCGCTTCATGATGAAGGTGACCGTCGGCTATCCGAGCGTCACCGAGGAGTTCGTCGTCGTCGAGCGGGCCCTCAACCCGGCCGCGATCATCCAGCGGATCATCGACCCGGAGACGCTCGTCCGGCTCCAGTCGGACGCCGACCGGGTCTACGTGGACCCGTCGCTGATCGAGTTCGCGGTGCAGCTCGCCCACGCGACTCGCGACCCCGGCCGCATCGGGCTGACCGACATGGCTCGGTACGTGACCTTCGGCGCCAGCCCCCGGTCGTCCATCAGCCTCGTGCTCGCCGGGCGGGCGCTCGCGTTCATCCGGGGACGCGAATACGTCGTACCGGAGGATTTGACCGATCTTGCCCTGGACGTGCTGCGCCATCGGCTGGTCCTCTCCTACGAGGCGCTCTCCGACGAGGTGACCGCCGACGTGATCCTGCAGAAAGTGCTGGCCAACGTCTCGATCCCGGAGCCCGCGGGCAGGGGGCGTTGATCGTGAGCTCGGCGCCGGACCGGTTGCTGCGGCGGCTCGAGTGGAAGCTCGGGCGGCGACTCGACGGGCGGCTGCAGGGCGCGTACCGCACGGTGTGGCACGGGACCGGGCTCGACTTCACCGATCTGCGGCTCTATTCGACCGAGGACGACGTACGCCATATCGACTGGAACGTCACGGCCCGGCTCGACGAGCCCTACGTGCGGCAGTACACCGAGGACCGCGAGCTCACCGCCTGGCTGGTGATCGACCGGTCGGCCTCGATGCGTTTCGGGCAGGGCGCGGGTAAGGAGTCGACCGCCACCGAGCTGGCGGTCAGCCTCGCACGGCTGATCTCGCGGGGCGGCAACCGGGTCGGCGCGATCCTCTACGACAACGGCGGCCACCAGGTCGTCCCGCCACGCGGCGGGCGCGACCAGGTCCTGCGTCTCACCCGTGAGCTGCTCCGGCCCACCACCCAGGGCAAACCGGGCCGGACGACGGACCTCGCGGCCATGCTGCGGCTCGCCGCGAGCACCACGTCCCGCCGCCGCAGCCTGGTCTTCGTGATGAGCGACTTCATCGGCGAGGCGGACTGGGACCGGCCGCTGGCCATGCTCGCCCACCGGCACGAGGTCGTGGTGATCCGCGTCGTCGACCCGGCCGAGGTCGAGCTGCCCGACGTCGGGGTGATCCTGGTCGAGGACGCCGAGACCGGTGAGCAGTTGCTGGTCGATACGAGCGACCCGTTGCTGCGCGGCCGGCTCGCCCACCAGGCCGCGGCGCGCGAGGCCGAGGTGGCCGACGGCATGCGCCGGGCCGGGGTGGGCGCCCAGCGCGTCACGACCGACCAGGACCTGCTCGGGACGCTGATC
>DASRYP010000172.1:0-4677 GCA_035687165.1 Actinoplanes sp.
CCGATCGCGTTGCTGCTGGCCTTCTACCGCGTGTTCCTCGACGGCGACAAGCCGATCTCGGTCGACCCCGCGCCGACCGTTCAGGAGGCGCGGCAATCCAACGCCTTCACCGTGCTGACCCCCCAGGGCCTGAACGACGACTGGCACACGTCGAGCGCCACCTTCAAGCGGGCCGAGAACGGGGCGACGCTGCGGCTCGGCTACGTCGACCCCGACAAGGACCCGATCCAGCTCGTGCAGAGCAGCGTGCCGACCGACACCCTGCTCCCCACCGAGCTCACCAAGGACGCCAAACCGCTCGGCAACTTCCGCGCGGGCACCGGCGTGTGGCGCCTCTACAGCGCCCGCCCGGGTGAGCAGGCCCTGGTGCTGGCCGACCAGACCCGCACAGTCGTCGTCATCGGCAAGACCGACACCAAGAACCTGGAGGCCCTGGTCGGCGCACTGCGCTGACTGGTCAGTCCTCGGCGCGGGCCGCCCGGGCGGTCTCGATGCGTTCGCGGGCGCCGTCGAGCCAGCGCTGGCAGACGTCGGCGAGCTTCTCGCCGCGTTCCCAGAGCGCCAGGGACTCCTCGAGCGAGCTGCCGCCCTGCTCCAGGCGCTCGACGACGGTGGCCAGTTCGGTGCGGGCCTGCTCGTAGCTCAACTTCTCGTTGTTCACTTGCTTCTCCCTGGGGCTCACTCGTCGTCCCGCACGGTTGCTCGCAGTTCGCCCTCGGCCAGGCGCACCCGCAGGACGTCGTCGGTCTTCACCTCGCCGGCGGCGCGCACCACGTGGCCGTCGGAGCGCTGCACGATCGCGTAGCCCCGCTGGAGCGTCGCCGCGGGGGAGAGCGCACGCAGGCGGGCCACCGTGTGCCGCAGTTCGTCGTCGGCGCGGCGCAGACGATGGTCGAGGCTGCGGACGGCCCGGTCGCGCAACGCCGTCACGTCGGCGGTCCGCTGGTCGATCAGCAGCTCGGGGCGGGCCAGCGCGGGCCGCGACCGCCACGACTCGATGCGGTGGGACTCGCGGTCGATCAGAGCGAGCACCCCACGGTCGAGCCGGCGCCGGGCCACCTCGATCAGCTGACGCTCCTCGCCGAGGTCGGGGACGAGGCGTTTGGCCGCGTCGGTCGGGGTGGAGGCGCGTGCGTCGGCCACGTAGTCGAGCAGCGGCACGTCGGTCTCGTGGCCGATGGCGCTGACCACGGGCGTGCGTGCGCCGAAGACCGCCCGGCAGAGCGTCTCGTCGGAGAAGGGCAGCAGATCCTCGACGCTGCCGCCGCCCCGGGCGATCACGATGACGTCGACCGTGTCGTCGTTGTCGAGCACCTTGAGCGCGTCGATGATCTGGGGCACCGCCGTCGGCCCCTGGACGGGCACGTTGATCACCCGGAAGTCGACGGACGGCCAGCGGCGGCGAGTGTTCATCAGCACGTCGCGCTCGGCGGCACTGGCCCGCCCGGTGATCAGCCCGATGCGTTGCGGCAGGAACGGCAGCCGGCGTTTCCGCTCGCGGGCGAACAGGCCCTCGGCGGCCAGCAGTTTCTTCAGCTTTTCGAGCCGGGCGAGCAGTTCACCGAGGCCGACCTGGCGGATCTCGTCGGCGCGCAGGCTGAGCGAGCCGCGGGCGGGATAGAACTCGGGCTTGGCGTGCATCGTGACCCGGGCGCCCTCGGCGAGCTCAGGAGCGCCTGAGTCGAGCACGTCGCGGTGGGCAGTGACGGTGAGGCTGAGGTCGGCCGAGGGATCGCGCAGGGTCAGGAAAACCACGGTCGAGCCGGGCCGGCGGCTGATCTGGGCGACCTGGCCGTCGATCCACACCCAGCCCAGCTTGGCTATCCAGGAGCCGATCTTCTGACTGACGACACGGACCGGCCACGGCTCGTCGGCGGAGCTCTTCGGCGGTGTCGCGGTCGGCTCTGGCTCACTCACCCGGCCAGACTACGGAAGCCCACCGACATTCTCGCCGTCCGCCGTCCGCGCCTCGTGCACCTGATCTCCGCTTTGGTGATCCTCGGTTTCCCGTCCGGGGGAGTTGCGGGCCTCCGCATAGGCCGGGGGCGCCTCCGGCCCGGGATCAACCTCGCGCGGTTTCTCCGAGGCCGGAAGCACCCGGGTGAGCACGACCGAGACGATCAGCCCCGCGCAGAGCCAGAAGATCAAGTCAGCGACCGTACGGAACCCGTCGAACCGCCATCCGCCAGGATCACGCGCCACGATCGTGAACGGAAAACCGTGCCGTTCCACGGAGGTCTGCGAGCAACACCCCATCGCGAGCGCCGGGATCGCGGTGCCGACCAGCCCGAGCCCCGCGACCAGACCGCCGGCCACCTGGGCCGCCCGCGAGGGGCCGCGGCCGATGCGGCCGCCGCTCAGCAGGACCGCCCCGGTGATCAGCAGCATCACGTGAAACACGACGTACGCGACGCCGTCGAGGCCCATCGCCAGATCGAGCACGCCGAGCGCGACGAAGGCCCAGCCGACGATCAAGCGAAGCGTCGTTGCCGCCGAGCCGAGAAAGCTCGGATCGCCGTGCTCCACTGCCTGAGGCATGCGTCCGAGTATCTCGGCAAACCGGACGCATCACCTGTGAATCAGTCTTTATCCGGCGGAAGAGCGTCGGAGGTGTCGCGCCCCGACGGCGATCACGACCAGCAGCAGGCCGGCGTAGGACCAGAGCAGCAGGTCGGCGACGAGCGAGAGAACGTCAACGGTCCAGCCCGATGACCGGGCCAGCCGGAACGCCGTCTCCGGGTCGTCAGCCAGGCTACCCCGGGCCGCCCAGTGGAACGGCCAGCCGCGCTCCGACAGGTAGGCGAACGTGCAGCACTCACGCGATCTCTCGACCAGCAGTCCGGCGGCCACGCCGCCGAGCGCGAAACCGGCCATCGCCAGCGCGGTGACCCGGCGGGGCAGCCGGATGCGATGCGGCATGAGCAGCACCAGGCCACCGGCGGCGAGCACCGCGCCGACCATCGCGTCGAGGGTCGCGCTCGCGGCGCGCAGGTTGAGCAGAATCCAGGTCAGGCCACCCACCAGCGAGAACGCGCCGAGCAGGAAACGCAGCACCCGCCCGCCGACCACCCACCAGGGCGCGACGTCGACCGTTCCGTTCCGGTGATCCTCGTCAAGCACCCGACGAGTATCCCGATCGGCGCCCGTCCGGTCGAGTCCCCGGCGGACTGGCCAGTGGTTGCGGGTTGTTGTGGACAACGGCACTGATCTCGACCGGGCGCCGCCGCGAGACCGCCACGTTACGATAGGCCGCGTGAGCGATCCTCGGAAGCGTGTCCTGCTGGCCAAGCCGCGTGGCTACTGCGCGGGCGTCGACCGTGCGGTGCAGACCGTCGAGGAGGCGCTGAGACTTTACGGCGCTCCGGTCTACGTGCGGAAGCAGATCGTGCACAACAAGCACGTGGTGAGCACGCTCGAGACCCTCGGCGCGATCTTCGTGGAGGAGAACGAGGAGGTGCCCGAGGGATCGACCGTGGTCTTCTCCGCCCACGGCGTGGCCCCCGAGGTGCACGAGCAGGCCAAGGCCCGCAACCTCAAGGCGATCGACGCGACCTGCCCGCTGGTCACCAAGGTGCACCACGAGGCCAAGCGGTTCGCCGCCGATGACTACGACATCCTGCTCATCGGCCACGAGGGCCACGAGGAGGTCATCGGCACCGCCGGCGAGGCGCCCGAGCACATCCAGCTCGTCGACGGCCCCGACGACGTCGACCACGTCACCGTCCGCGACCCGGAAAAGGTCGTCTGGCTCTCCCAGACCACGCTGTCGGTCGACGAGACGATGGAGACCGTCCGGCGGCTTCGGGAGCGCTTCCCCTCGCTGCAGGACCCGCCCAGCGACGACATCTGCTACGCCACCCAGAACCGCCAGCTCGCGGTGAAGCAGATGGCCGCCGAGTGCGACCTCATGCTCGTCATCGGCTCGCGCAACTCGTCCAACTCGGTGCGCCTCGTCGAGGTCGCGCTCGAGCACGGTTCTCGTGCAGGCCACCTCGTCGACTACGCCGACGAGATCGACGAGTCCTGGCTCGAGGGCGTGTCGACCGTGGGCGTCACGTCCGGGGCGTCGGTGCCCGAGATCCTGGTGAGGGAGGTGCTCGACCACCTCGCGGCACGCGGCTACGCCGACGTCATGCCGGTCGTCGCCGCCGAGGAGTCAATCATGTTCTCCCTCCCCAACGACATCCGCCGCGACCTCAAGGCCGCCGGCAAGTCCGACAAGATGGTGCACGACGCGAGCTTCGCCGAAGCAGGCTCGCTGCACTGACCCCGGGAGGCCCGATGGGCGAGGCGGATGCCGTGCCGGCGCCGGTCACGCTCGCGGTCGGGGCCGAGGCGCTCGCGGTCGCCGGGCGGCTGCTGCACGACTTCAACACCGAGTACGACGACCCGACCCCGGGCCCGGCCGCCCTCGCCTCGCGGCTCGAGCAGCTCGTGGCCGACGGCAGCACCGAGGTGCTGCTCGCCGGGGACGCGGACGGTGTCGCCGTGCTGCGGTTCCGGCCGGCCCTGTGGAGCCTGGTCGACGAGTGCTACCTCGCCGAGCTCTACGTCGTGCCCGGCCGCCGGGGCGCCGGGGTCGGGCGGGCGCTGCTGCGGGCCGTGGTGGCGGAGGCCGGGCGGCAGGGGGCGCGGCGCATCACCCTGCGCGTCCTCGGGCACAACGGCCCGGCCCGC
>DASRYP010000173.1:0-6295 GCA_035687165.1 Actinoplanes sp.
CGACGACGGCTTTGCCCTCCCCGAGCCGGCGCATGAAATCACGGATCGAATCCCGATAGGACATTTCGGTCTTGTCGCGGACCACATCGACGTCGGGTGTTTCGAGCCGCGCTTGAAGCTGGTCGACCAACGACTCGGCCGCGCCACCCCACTTGTAAGAGACAAAAACCTCAGGCCGGCGTACGGGCGGAGCCGCGGGGCGGTCGAGCGGGAGCGAATCGGGGCGCCAGACGACGTCGGACGACAACTCGGCCAGCAGAGGCACGGGATCGAGCAGCTTGCGGCTGAGGCGGCACTGGATCGGGTCGCCGGTGCGCGCGAAGTCTTCCAGCTCGCTGATCAGGAACATCGCCGGTTCGGACGAGGTCGCGCAGACCGGGCAGTCGCACGGCCGCAGCTTGCCGAACTTGATCTCCGGGTAGGAGCGGTGGATCAGCGCGAGCTCCCGGTCGATGATCGCCAGCAGCACGCGCGGATCGGTGCCCAGAAGCCGGATCCGCAGCCGCCGCCGGTGGTATTCCTCGATGATCTCGGCACGCCCGGTCTCGTGGCCGAGCACGACCCCGGTACGCCAGACGAGCGGACCCTCGATCAGGTCGTGCAGCCCGACGATGAGCCGGCGCACGATGCCCTTCGGCATGACGTCGTACTCGTACCGCAGCACCAGGTCGTCGTTGTCGTCCCACTCGTACTCGGGCTGGGCCGGCGACAGCAGTTGCGGGGCCACGTATTTCTTCGGCTCGCCCTCGACGGGGAAGCAGAGCGCGAACTTGACCATGAGTTGGACCAGCTCGGCGTGCATGCCGGCGTACGTCCGCTCGTGCCAGATCCGCGGCAGGTCGTCCCGGCCGAAGACTCCCAGACTCTCGATGACCTGGCTGTCGTCGAGCGCCCGGTAGACAGCGCCGGTGCCCCACTCGGGCTTGAGGATCACCGTCTTACGCAGCAGGTCGTCGTCCTGGAAGTAGAGGCAGATGCCCAGGTCGTGCAGGAAGCCGCCGAGCTGCCGGATGTCGTCGTCCCGGGTGAACCCGTTGGCGCGGCAGATCCGGAAGAACTCGTCGGCGGTGATGTGGTCGCGCGGGTCGCCCTCCAGGGCCACCCGGACGTCGCGCCAGGTCTTCGGGAGGCTCGTGCCGATGTGCGGCAGCGACTCGACCTCTTTGCGGATCTTCGTGACGGCCTCGTCGAGTCCGCTGTTGTCGGCCAGGTTGAGGCTGATGATGCCGCAGAGCCGCGGGTACGCCCGCCGCAGCCCGGCCTCGTCGAGGGCCTGGGCGCGGCCCTGCTTCCGGTTCTGGACGATGATCAACGGGCTGCCGCCGCTGAGTAGGTTGATCACGTCGAGCCAGTACTGGAAGTCGGTGTCTTCCTTGCGCTCGTCGCAGACGAGGACGTAAACGGATCGCTTGGTCAGGAAGAACTGGTGGGTGGAGTGGTAGATCTCCTGCCCGCCGAAGTCCCAGACGTTGACGCGCATCTCGCGTTCGAGGAGCCGTTCACCCTCGTGGTCGCGTACCCGGATGGCGCTGGCGAACGTCCACGGGCGTACGTCGATGCCCTCGGTCGAGTCCTCCCAGGCATTCAGGCGGTAGGCCGGATCGAGGATCTTCTTCGACAGGGAGGTCTTGCCCGCGCCGGCCTCACCGATGATGAGCAGCTTCGCCTCGGCCAGGTAGTCGACGCCGACTTCCTCCTCCTGCCGCCAATAGCTTTTGATCGCCTCGAGACCCTGTTGAGCGACCTCGGGCGGCGGGACGACGAGCTCCTTCGGAATCCGCCGGTCGGCGTTCTCGCGAGACCACATCGGTCGGATCGAGAATCTGACGAGTTGCTCCAGCCGAAGAATGTCCCGAGGCACCTCGCGAATGGGGTTGTCGGTCAGATCGAGGACGCGGAGTGCCGAAAGGTCCCAGATTCCCGTTGGGATGTAGGGAAATTGGTTCGCGGACAGGTTGAGGATGCGCAGCTTCGTCGCCGCGCCGGTCGACTCCGGGAGGACGGTCAATCCGTTGTTCGCGAGCGTCAGATGGGCGAGCTTTGGCCGGGTGAAGAGCCAGTCCGGCAGGGTCCGTGGCCACGTGTCGGTCACGCTGAGCTGAATGAGCTGGTCAAGACCCGATATGGACGACGGTAGCTGCCCGAAGGGGTATCCGCTGAGCGTGAGTTGGGCGAGGGAGGGTTGCCGGGACAGGAGCTGATCCAGGTTCTCGGCGATCCACTCGCCGGAGGCCCAGGTCGCGACCCGGGGTGGCGATTCCTGAGGCAGATGCGGCCTGTTCGACGTCACCGACAGTTCCGACAGTTGCATCCGGCTACTGGCGGCCACGTGCAGCAACTGATCAAGCGCCGGACTCGTGGAAGCGTCGTCGATGCCGACGGCGTAGACGCGCGAGGGATGAATATCGACCGCCGCCAGGGTGTCGACGTCGACGCCCCAGCGCACTTGGCGATGCTGCGGCAAGGAGGTCAGGAAGTTGCCGCGGGTGTCGATCTGCCGCAGCTGGGGCAGGTCGCTCACCCAGGTCGGCAGTTCGACCTCTCGCCGGCCGACTCTGATGCCTGAGACGACGCGCCGAAGTCCGGCGAGGCGCCGCAGAGCGGCTGATCTTCCGTCGGTGGTGACCACCGCAAGGAAGGTGCTGAAATCGAGGATGGCGGAATGACCCTCTTCGACCGCGCGGAGGGTGCGCTTCTGCCAGTCGCCCAGGTCGGTACTCGGATCCCTCTTCAACCGCCACCAGCGCGCCACGAGGCGACCCTACCGACCGCCCGGCGGCCTCGGCAGGTCCTGAACGGACGGTCACTGATCGACGAAAAGCTCGCGCTCGACCCGCGCGCGGTAGTCGACGTAGATCTGGCGGTAACGCGCGAGCGCGGCCCGGTGGTCGCCCTGCTCGAGCAGCGCCAGGATCGCGTCGTGCCCCTCGATCCAGGTGTTCCACAGGTTGCTCTCGGCGGTCATCGCCAGGATGCGCATGGTGCGCGCGACGACCAGGTCGACCATCGACTGCAGCTCACGGTTGCCGCCGGCCAGGATGACGATCGAGCTGAAGTCGGAGCCCGCCGCCCCGGCGGCCAGCACGTTGCCGACGGCGAGCGCGTCGACGAACTCGGACTGGCGCCGGCGCAGCATTTCGATGTGGGTGCCGGTGAGGTTGTCGACACCCCACTCGAAGCCGGCGCAGGCGAGCACGGTCATCACGTCGATCAGCTCGAGCGCGTTCTTCTGGGTGACCTTGGTGACGTGCCGGGTGCGGTTGGGCGCGATGTCGATCAGGCCCTCGACGCTGAGCTGGGCGATCGCCTCCCGCACAGGGGTGATGCTGACCCCCAGGCGGGCGGCGAGCTCGGCGTCCTTGATGAGGGTGCCCGGCGACAGCTCGCCGGTGACGATCTCGTCGCGCAACTGGCGGACGACCGCCGCGGTACGGGTCGGTGGGACCGCGTAAGACATACAGGCAGGGTACTCAGGGTGACAATGGAGTGTGGTCCCTACCCGCGCGGCTCACCTGGTCAACTCGTCGCGCACAGGTCGGTGCGGTCGGTCTTCGAGCTGTCGGCCAGGTCCGAAGTGGTGCAGAAGGCGGTGAGCGTCAGGTTCGCGGAGACCTCGGTGCCTTCGCCCGAGACGGTGACCGCGTTGACGACCACGGCCCGGCTCTGCGTCTGCTGCAGGCGCGCGATGAACTTGCTGAGTTCGGGAACCGTCCCGGACGCGGTCAGCGAGATTGGCATCTCGATCGCGCTCGGCACCTTGGCCGACACGACCGCGCCGCCCACGCTGAGGTCGGTGACCGTGACGCCGGCGGTGCTGCCCGAGTCCTGCAGCGAGCGCAGGAAGACCGGCATCCCCCACGTCTCGGGTAGGTGCGTCACGAGTGCGTCGAGCTGAACCTGGTAGGTGGCTTTCTTCTCGGTCTGTTCCTTGAGCGTGGCCACCTCCTTCTTGAGTCGGGTGAGCTGCATGCCGGCGTCGTCGGCCTCGACCTGGACGCTGTCGGCCTGGGCGAACTTGGGCGAGACGGCGAGCAGCCAGGCCGCCGTGATCAGGATGACGATGGCGACGATGCCGCCGATGAGCCAGATGCGATCCGTACGCCGGGCATCCATCAGTTTCCCCCGGTCCCGCCGCAGGCGGTGGTGAAGCGTCCGCAGCGCGCGGCCGACGTGATCTTGGCGGTGAGGGCGTAGGTGACGCCGCCGCCGTCGGCCTGGGCGGACGTGTTCAGGTAGGGGTCGGTGAAGCCCGGCAGAGTGGCGAGCCGATCGAGGTACGCGGCGACGTGTTTCTTGTCCGGTGCGGTGCCGGTGATGACGATCGTGGCGACCGGCTGTGTCTTCGCCGCAGTGACCTTGGCCGCGTCCGAGCCGGTGATCACGGTTCCGGCGATCACGCTGATCGTGACCCCGGTGGCCTTGGCGTCGGCGCGCAGCTTGTCCAGGTTGGTCGCCCACGGCAGGTCGTCGGCGAGCAGGGTCTTGAGGTCGGCCTTGACCGCGTCCCGGTCGTCGATGATGCCCTGTGCGCCCGCGTACTTCTTCTTGTCGTTCTGTGCCCGCCGCACCTGGTCGGTGGCGATGGTCAGATTGTCGTTCGCGGTGCTCACCTGGGAGACGGCGTAGAGGTACCAGCCGGCCAGCACGGCGACGACGGCGATCAGGGCACCGATCAGGGCGATCTTGGTGCGCCGGGCGTTGCGGCCGGCCCTGATCTCGTCCGGCAGCAGGTTGGCCCGGATCGGCAGGATGCGGGTGGCCCGGGCGGGGGAGACCGCCGGGTCGACCGGCATCAGCGTCGTTTGCGTGGTGGTCATCAGGCGGCCGCTCCCAGGGTCAGGCCGATCGACACCGCGGCCGACGGGACGAAGCTGTCGAAGCCACGCTCGCGGCCCTTGCGCGTGTCGCGCAGGCGGCTGGCGCTGTCGGCGTACATGACGGTGATCCGCAGGTGGTTCTGCAGGTGCTCGGCCAGCCCGGGCATGAGCGCGCTGCCACCGCAGAGCGCGAGCCGGGTGACCTGCTGGTGCCGCTCGCCCGAGGCCAGATAGGTGAACGAGCTGCGCAGCTCGCTCAGCAGCGGGCGGACCGCCTCCTCGGCGGCCTGCACGCCGTCGGGCCGGCCGTCGCCGTGCAGACCGAACCGGCACTTGAGCTGCTCGGCTTCGGCTCGCGGGAGGCCGAGCCGGGTGGCGATGCTGTCGGTGACCTCCTGGCCGCCGCGTGGCACGGTCCGCACGATCAGCGGCTCGCCGTCGGCGTGCACGACCACGCTGGTCACGTCGAGGCCGATGTCGACGATGGCCTCCACCTGGGAGTCGAGCCGGGATGCGGCCCGCAGCAGGGCGAACGAGGCCAGGTCGACCGCCTTCACGTGCAGGCCAGCCTTCTCGACCGCGTCGATCGCGCTCATCACCGCTTCCTTGGGCATGGCGATCAGCAGACCTCGTACGGTCGGGTTGTCGCCCGGCTCCTCCAGCGGATAGAAGTCCAGCAGCGAGCGCTCGACCGCGAGCGGCAGAGCGTCCCTGACCTGGAAGGGCAGGGCCTGGCGCATCTCCTTGGCCGGCAGGTTCGACACGGCCATCTCGCGGACCACCAACTGCGGGTTGGTCACGCCGAGGATGACGTTCTTGGAGCTGAACTTGCAGGCCGCCCAGAGCTGCTTGAGGGCCGAGGTGACCAGCGCGCGGTCCTGCACCGCGCCGCCGGTGACCGCGCCGGGCGGCAACGGCACCTGGCCGAAGTTGGACAGCGTGTAGGCGTCCTTGGTCCGGCGGACCTCGACGGCCCGGATGGACGAGGTGCCGATGTCCAGCCCGATGGGGATGACGCCAGCCATCGGTCTCCTTCCTTCCAGAGGTCAGACAGGGGGGAGGATCAGGGCCGAGTACCACTGCGCGATGGGCGCTCCGGCGAAGACCGCGAGGAAGGCGCCGGCCAGCATGTACGGGCCGAAGGGGAGGCGGGACTTGCGGCCGGCCCGGCGCAGCAGCATCAGCAGAGCCGCGGCCACCCCACCGAGCAGGAAGGCCGCGAACGCGCCGATCGCCACCGAGCTCCAGCCGAGCCAGCCGAGGTAGAAGCCGATCAGCGGGGCCAGCTTGAGGTCGCCGCCGCCCATCCCGCGGGGCATGGCGGCCAGGATGAAGTACCCGACGTAGAGCACGGCCGCCGCGAGCAACGCCCGGCCCGCCGCCGACCAGCTCTGCTCCGCGATGACCGCGGGGGCGAGCAGGACCAGGGCGACGCCGTACGACGGCAGGACGATCTTGTCGGGGAGCCGCATGACGTC
>DASRYP010000174.1:0-4577 GCA_035687165.1 Actinoplanes sp.
GCCGAGGCTTTCCAGAGCGATCGCGTACGCGGCGGAGTCGCGCTCCGCCGTGCCCTCCTCGAGCGACTTGGCCAGCACGGTCGCCGTGCCCTCGCGGCCACTGGTCTCGTGGGCAGCACCCGCGTCGAGCAGCAGCATGGCGCTGGCCAGTAGCTGTCCGGGCAGGTGGGCGCCGATGACGGTGCCGCCGTCGACGGTGACCCGCTGCAGGTCAGGGAACGTGTACGGCCGGGCGTCACCGGCATCCGGCCGGGTGGCGATGAGCGTCATGCGGCTTCCTCATTCGACTCGGGCAGGTAGGTCAAGGTCACCCGGGACTCGGGTCGCAAGGCGTACGCGGCGGCCTCGGTGACGTCGTCGGCGGTGACCGCGAGCCACTGGGGCAGGCGGTACGCCGCGGAGCCGGGATCGCCGAACTGGGTCGCGTAGCGGCTCAGCGTGTCGGCTCGCCCGCCCACTGTGGACACCTGCCGCCACCACGCGGTGGTCAGCAGCGCCTTGGCCCGCGACAGTTCCTCCGGGGTCACCGGCTCGGTGACCAGACTGCCGACGACCTCGGAGAGGCCCTCCTCGAGGGTCTCGACGGAGACGCCGTCCTTGGCGGTAGCGGTGATGATCAGCGGGGCCGGGGCGTGGGCCAGATCGACCCCGTACGAGCCGATGTAGTCGGGCTGGGCGATCCGGGCGCCGTCGGCCAGCCGCTGATAGAGCCGGCTGCCCCGGCCGTTGCCGAGCACCGCGGCGAGCACGGTGATCGCGTCGTAGCCGGCCGTGCCGAACGGGTGTGTGCGGTGCGCCAGATAGAGGCGCGGCGCCGGGACGGCCGCGGTGACCGTCTCGCGGGCCGGTGTGGCCGCCGGAGCGGTCAGGTGGTTGGCCGGCGCGGGCGGGATCGACGCGACCGGTTCGAGCAGGCCGAAGTACTTCTCGGCCAGCGCGAAGACGTCGGCCGGCGAGGCGTCCCCGGCGACCGTGAGCACGGCGTTGTTCGGCGCGTAGTACTGCTGGTGGAACGCCTTGAACGTGTCGAGGCTCGCCGCGTTCAGGTCTTCCATCGAGCCGATCGTGGCGTGGTGATAGGGGTGGCCCACCGGGTAGAGCAGGGCCAACAGGCGCAGCCAGGCGTCGCCGTAGGGCACATTGTCGTACCGCTGACGCCTCTCGTTCTTGACGACCTCGCGCTGGTTGTCGAGCGTCTCCTGGGTGAGCGCCGGGACCAGGCCGCCCATCCGGTCGGCCTCGAGCCAGAGCGCCAGCTCGAGGTGCTCGGCGGGCATGGTTTCGAAGTAGTTGGTGCGGTCGGGGTTCGTCGTCGCGTTCAACGAGCCGCCGTTGCCCTGCACGAGCCGCATGTGCTCGGTCTTGGCCACGTGGGCCGAGCCCTCGAACATCAGATGCTCGAACAGGTGGGCGAAGCCGGTCTGCCCAGCGGGTTCGTGCCGCGAGCCGACGTCGTACCAGAGATTGACGCAGACCACCGGGGCGGTCCTGTCCTCACTGGCCACGACCTGGAGGCCGTTGGCGAGGCGCGTGGTTTCGATGGGCCACGGATAACCGGTCTCGACGGCCGGCGCGCTTGGTGACGTCACCCGTTCATAGTGCCTTGCCGACGTGCCATGCTGGGCGACGTGGTGGATGACGTCCGGATCAATGAACGACTGATCATTCCGGCGGCCGAGCTGGCGTGGCGGTTCTCCCGCTCCAGCGGCCCCGGCGGCCAGGGCGTGAACACGACCGATTCGCGCGTGGAACTCTCCTGGGACCTGGCCGGTTCCGGGCTGCTGCCGCCGGCGCTGAAGGAGCGCGCGGCCGACCGTCTCGGCCATCGCCTGCTGCAGGGAGTGCTGACCGTTACTGCCTCGGAACACCGCTCCCAGCTGCGCAATCGCGAGGCCGCCGCGGCCCGGCTGGCCGGCCTGGTCGCCTCGGCGATCGCGCCGCCGCCCCGGGTCCGCCGCGCCACCCGCCCGTCGAAGGGCTCGGTCGAACGCCGCATCGCCGAGAAGAAACGCCGCGGCCAGACCAAACGCAACCGCCGCCCCGACCCGTCAGATTGAGCGGTTGAGATGCGACGCGTGCTGGTCGTCGGGGGACCGGGCAGTGGCAAGACGACGTACGCGGAGAAGCTGGCCGCACGACTCGAGGTGCCACACCAGGATCTGGACCGGGTCGCCTACGACCCGCCGCCGGTGGATCCCGACGCGCCGTTCTGGCAGTGGGAGCGGGTTCCCGACGATCTCCGCTACGAGCGGGCGGCCCTGCTGGCCGAGACCGGCGGATGGGTGGCCGACGGGCTCTACGCGGGGTGGACGGCGGCCCTGCGCGACGCGGCCGACCTGATCGTGTGGCTCGACCCGCCCCCGCGTGTCACGGTTTGGCGGGTGTTGCGGCGAGCCGTCGCCGATCGTGGCCGCGACTGGGACGTGCGGTCGGCGTTGCGGGTGGCGCGGGGTGCTCGGTCGTATCGGAGCCGACCACTCGGCACCCCCGAAGCGCTGCGCGAACGGGACGGCGCGAACAGCAGCCGCACCCTGGCGGAGTTCCTGCGGCCGGTCGCCGACAAGGTGATGCGCGTGGTCAGCGCTGGTTGAACGGCGCCACGGCCTCGCGGTTGCGGGCCGCACTCTCGGGGCCGAGCAACTCCTCGCAGACGCGGATCAGACGGGCTCGGAGCCCGGCCGCCCGGCGGGCGAACTCGCGCTGGCGGGCCACGTACTCCGCCTTGCCCTCGGGGGTTTCGATCTTGACCGGAGGGTGGCCGTAGGAGCTCAGGTCGTAGGGGCTGGCCTGCATGTCGAGCAGGCGGATGTCGGTGGCGAGCGCGAAGCAGTCGAGGGCCAGCGCGCCCGGCACTGCGGCGCCCAGTTTCGTCGCCCACTTGTGCACATCCATCGCGGCGTGCAGGCAGCCGGGCTGGTCGAGGTCGACCTGGGTGGCCCGGGTCGGCTGCAGCCGGTTGAGCCCGACCGCCTCGGGGGTGAAGAAGCGAAAGGCGTCGAAGTGGGTGCAGCGGATCGGGTGCTGCTCGACCACCCGGTCGGTCTCGGCCAGGCCGAGGCGTAGCGGCAGCGGGTGGCGGTGCTCGGGATCGCGATAGACCATCGCCCACTCGTGCAGCCCGAAGCAGCCCGAGAAGACCGGTCGGGACGCCGTGGCGGTGAGCAGGCCGTGGATATAGCGCACGCTCTCGCCGCGAGCGTGCAGGTAGGCATCCTGGTCGAGGGCGACCACACCGTCGGGATAGGTCATGTAGAACTTCCACGACGAGTGCTCGGCCAGCCCGTCGGGCGCGGGGGTGAGGCCGGCCCCGACGCCGGGGTGCCAACGCCGCAACACGGCGGGCCGGGTGCCGTAATAGTCGTAGAGAAAATCCTCGATGGCGTGCTTCTCACCGGTGGCACGCCGGGAGCGGTGACCCGCGGTCATCTCGTCGGCCCGCTCGGCGTGTGCCCGCGCGAGGGAAATCCAGGTGACCGAAGGCAACGTCGTGGTGAGCGCCCTCACCTGCTTGATCCCCATGTCCCCAGCGTATCCAGCCCAGGCGATCAACACGATCACCGTCAGGCGCGAATGAGTGCCGCGTCGCTTCTCGGACCGGCATATACGTCTAATTCGGTCAGCCTGTTCCGTCCCGCCCGCACCTCAGCCGCTACGTCGAGGTGATCCGTTCCCCGCGGCTGGGCGCGACGGCCCCGAACGCGGCGACGGCGACGGCCGACCGCCCGGCGTAGATTTCCGGGGGAGAGCAGCCTGCCGTTCAAAGGGGATTATCCGTGCGATTCGCCCGTTTTGTTCATGCCGGAGGGGTTTCCTTCGGTGTCGTCGAGGGTGACGCGTCGGGCCTGACCGTCGCCGAGATCAGCTCGCTGCCGTTCGAGGCGGTCCGGTTCACCGGGCAGCGCTGGGCGCTGGCCGACGTACGCCTGCTCGCCCCGATCTTCTCCAGCAAGGTCATCGGGGTCGGCCGCAACTACGCCGACCACGCCGCCGAGCTCGGCAACGAGGTGCCCAAGGAGCCGTTGATCTTCATCAAGCCCTCCACCTCGGTGATCGGTCCGAACGACGCGATCCGGCTCCCCCCGCAGTCGCGGCAGGTCGAGGAGGAGGCCGAGCTCGCCGTGGTGATCGGCGCGACCGGCGCCCGCCGGGTGGACCGGGCCGGCGCCGAGAAGGCGATCTTCGGCTACACGATCGGCAACGATGTGACCGCGCGTGACCTGCAGCGCAGCGACCCGCAGTGGACGCGCGCCAAGGGCTTCGACTCGTTCTGCCCGATCGGCCCGTGGATCGTTACCGACCTCGACGTCAGCGACCTCGAGATCCGCTGCGAGGTGGGGCGCAACCCCGATGCGATGGAGGTGCGCCAGATCGGCCGTACCAAGGACATGGTTTTCGACGTTCCCACCCTGGTGTCCTACGTGTCACACGTCATGACGCTGCTGCCCGGCGACATCATCCTCACCGGCACCCCGGCCGGGGTCAGCGAGATCACCCCGGGCGACACGGTCTCGGTGAGCATCCAGGGCCTCGGCGAGCTACGGAATCCGGTCGTCTCCCTCGACTGACCGCTCCATACC
>DASRYP010000175.1:0-2051 GCA_035687165.1 Actinoplanes sp.
CTGAGCCTTCATGTGCCACTCGTCGATGCGACCCGCGGGATGATCGATGCCGGTGGCATTGCGCAGATGAAGCCTGGTTCGGTCATACTCAACTTCTCCCGTGGCGGTGTGGTCGAAGAGGCCGCGATCTTGGAGGCACTGGAGTCTGGTCAGCTGTCGAGGTACGTCTGCGACTTTCCTAACCCGGAACTCGCCCACCAGTCCAAGGTGATCTTGCTACCGCATCTTGGCGCCTCGACGCGAGAGGCCGAGGAGAACTGCGCAGTGATGGTTGCTGAGCAGGTACGCGACTATCTGCTCGACGGAACCATCCGGAATTCGGTCAACTTTCCCGATGTGATCTTGCCCCGGGAGTCTCGATTCCGGGTAGCGATTGCCAATGCCAATGTGCCGAACATGGTCGGCGGGATCTCCCACGAGATGGCAGCGGCCGGTCTCAATATCGCAACTATGACCAACAAGTCCCGAAAAGACCTGGCCTACACGCTGGTGGATGTCGACAGTGAAGTCCCCGATTCAGTGATCAAGGCGATCGGGTCCATTGACGGCGTACTCATGGTGCGCTACCTACCGCTGACGAACTGAGGTTTCCAGCGCGCAGAGCTCGCGGTCGGCAAGATCAGCTGTGGCCATGGAAGACGTTCAAGACGCTGGATCCCGGCCCCGTTAGGGTCCTCCGCGCCAGTGTTCGATGCGGTGATGGTCGGGTGTGAAGCCGTGGCGAACGCCCCACAAAACCGCCTGAGTGCGGCTGGTGACGCCGATCTTGCGGTAGATGGTTCGGATGTAGGACTTCACGGTGTTCGGGCTGAGGTAGGTGAGTTTTGCCACCTCGGCGTTGCTTTTGCCTTGGGTGATGAGCGCCAAGATCTCGGATTCGCGGTCGGTGAGTCCTTCGCTGCGTCCTGGCCAATTCAGTCCGCCGATGCTGTGTACCCGAAAGGGCGGCTCACTGATCACGATCTCGCCGGCGTGGATCGCTTCCAGGGCAGCGACCAGCTCCCGCGCCGGTAATGCCTTTGACAAATACCCGTGAACACCTTGCTTGCGGGCGCTCTGGATCAGGGCGGGGTCGAAGTTCCAGGTGTAGACCGCAACCCGCCGGGCGCGTTGGCTTCGGACGAGCACGCTGATCTCGTGATGATCGGACTCCGGCTGCGCGAAGGAGTCGTACAAGGCGATGTCGACCATGTCGGACACGGGCTTGTTGGTGTCCAGCTCGGCAATCACGACGCGATCTCGGTACTGCTCGAGGATGTGCGCGATGCCCATCACCACAATGTCGTAATCGTTGACTAACGCGATGGTGATTGGCGCCATCGCCCCGGGCTCCATGAAATGACTTTAACCTCCCTAAGGGTGTAATGCATCCGCCCTTGGGGTGGTTTAGTGGTGGGTGGAGCGGGATCGTCACCGACGTACGGCACTCGCTTCACACGGAACATCCGTCACGTTTGAGGAGGAACAAGTGGAGATCATCGGTGTCATCGTCGCCGGTATCATCATCGGCTTATTGGGCAAGTTCGTAGCTCCTGGCAACCGGGACAATATCCCGATCTGGCTGACCATCATTTGCGGCATCGGTGGAGTCTTGATCGGCTGGTATATCTACACCGCGTTCGGAGGCAACGGCAGCCCGGGCATCGACTGGGTGCGCTGGATCATCGCCATCGTCGTAGCCGCTGTGCTAGTCGTGATCGCCTCCGCGCTGACCGCCAGGTCACGCACCCGGACCCTTTAACCTTCGGGGCTCTTGAAGACGCTGGACACCGGACCGATCCCCGGCGCACGCTTGGTGAGGTCCCTCGTCCACAAACGCCAGTCAGGACTCCGTCCTGGCCGAATGCCGCGGATCAACGAGAGCGATCCGCAGCCCTTCCCTTGAACATGTCAACCTCTGGCCGTCCCGGCACGCCGATCGGCCAGCTGCCCCCTCGGAGATGTAGGTGCATCAAGAGTGGGCGCTCCCGATAGGCCTGCCGCTGTCTGCTCGGCAGGCCTATCGGTTGTAACCCGTTTTGCGGCACCATGAAAGCCTCATTGAGGACCGA
>DASRYP010000176.1:0-8100 GCA_035687165.1 Actinoplanes sp.
CCGGGTCGCCGAGTCGGCGTCCCGCGTGATCAGGCAGTCCAGCAGCAGCCGGTGATCGGCGTCGATCTGCCGCCAGTATCCCGGTGGCAGGTTCTCGGTGACGTCCTCGCCGAACTTCGCGTGGTAAAGCGGGCGCACGACCAGCTCGAAGAGCGGGTTCATGGTCGCCTTGGCGACGGCCATGTGGAACGCCGCGTGCGCCGCCATCATCGTCTCGAAATCGTCGATCGCCGGGTCGAAGAGCGCGCCACGGATCTCGATCAACTGCTCGTCCTGGCGCCGCAACGCGGCCAGCCCGGCAGCCGGCACCTCGAGCGCTCGGCGCAGTTCGAGCAGGTCGGCCAGGCCCACGTCGGCCGAGTTCGTCAGCATCGTGAAGCCGGTGGCGAATCCCTCGGAGAGCTTTTTCGCGTCAGGGTGCGCCACGAAACTGCCGCCGGTGACGCCGCGGGTCGTGAAAATCAGATGCTGGCTGCTCAGCAGGCGTAAAGCCTCCCGCACGGTGCTGCGGCTGACGCCTGTCTTGACGCACAGCTCAGGTTCCGGAGGCAGGCGTTCGCCGGGCTGCAGCCGCCCCGAGGTGATGTCGTCCCGCAACTCGTCCGCCAGCAGTTGGTAGGCGGGCGGGCGCACCGTTGATCCGGTCACCTACTCAGGGTAGGCCCTGGTTCGACAGATGCGGGTGATTAGTCGACGCCCAGTGCTCTGGTGCTGGGCGGTAGCACGATCAACAGGCCCACGAGCAGGCCGAGGGCCATCAGCACCAGGCCCAGCCAGACCGGGCCGACCTGGAGGAGGAATCCACCGGCGGCGATGGTGAAGAGCTGCACGACGATCGCCGGACCGCGAGCGCCGCGGGTGCGCCGGCCGAGCGCGCGCGCGACGAGGAAGACGGCCGCCACGCCGAGGGCGGCGAAGACGGTGAGGGCGATCGCCATCTTGACATTCACCGACGGGCTGGTCAGATCGAGGACGATCAGCCACCCGGTCAGGCCGGCCAGGGCGGCGCATTCCAGGTAGAGCAGCCGCACCGCCCACACCAGCGTCGCGGGGTTGTCAACGACAGACTTCTCACCAGTCACGGGAGCACCATACCGACAGTGTTTCGGCCCGCTCTTGGGTACAGTGCCGCGCATGCGAGCGTTACTGCTGGTCAACCCCAAGGCTACGACCACCAGCGAGCGCAGCCGTGACGTCCTGGTCCGGGCCCTGCGCAGTGCGGTCGAACTGTCGGTGGAATACACGACGCGCCGTGGCCACGCCGCGACGCTGGCCCGTGCCGCCGCCGAGACCGGGGTCGACGTGGTCGTCACGCTCGGCGGCGACGGCACGGTCAACGAGGCGGTGAACGGGCTGATGACCGCCGAGGCCGTGCTCAGCGGGCTGACCGGCCCGCGCGCCCAGGTACTACCGGCGCTCGCCGTGGTCCCGGGTGGCTCGACCAACGTCTTCGCCCGGGCGCTGGGCCTGCCGCGCGACTGGGTCGAGGGCACCAGCGTGATCCTCGACGGCCTGCGCGACGGGCGGCACCGGGTGATCGGTCTCGGACGCGCCGACGATCGCTACTTCACGTTCGCCGCCGGCATGGGCCTGGACGCCGCCGTCGTTCGCCGGGTCGAGCAGGCCCGTTTGCGTGGCCGCACCTCGACGCCCGGGCTCTACTTCCGCTCGATCGTCGGCCAGTTCTTCACCGGCGAGGACCGCAAGAGCCCGCCGCTCTCCCTGGAACGTCCCGGCGAGCCGCCCGAGGCCGAACTGGGCACGGTGATCATTCAGAACACCGCGCCCTGGACCTATCTGGGCGACCGCCCGTTGAACCCCAGCGCCGGCGCCTCGTTCGACCGCGGCCTCGACGTGATGGCACTGCGTGGTCTCGCGATCACCGGCACCGCACGAACGATGACGCAACTCGCCACCCGTAAGGACCAACCGCACGGCAGGCACGTGCTGCACCTGCACGACCAGGACGAATTCACCGTGGTCGCCGCCCGCCCGCAGCCGTTCCAGCTGGACGGCGATTATCTGGGCGAGCGCCAGAAGGTGCACTTCGTGTCCGTTCCGGAAGCACTACGTGTGATCTGCTGACCACGGGGTAGCAAACCTTACGATCCGTTACAGAAACACGGTCAAAAGGTCGGCACTGGGGCGGGGTCCGTACTACATTGATGGGAGCGTTAGTCACTCGGCTCTGGCGGAAGCCTCAGAACCGGGCAAAGAGGGCGTGAGCCAGCTCACCCGCCCGGAGAAACTTCCGGCGCTACCCTTGACATCGCGAGAGTTCGTGAAAGCATTCACAAGCGATAAGAAGTAACCGGTTGGCGCTTGCGCGCGTTCCTTAAACGAGAAGCGCCGAACAGCACCAGCTAAACACAAAGCTTGCAGACGCAGTGCGAGCGGGGGGTATCACCCACCGAACGCCACCGCGCACGCATAGGTAAACCAGTAGCGCGATTCATTACCCCATCCGAAACAAGGAGTGTTGCCGCCATGGACTGGCGTCACGATGCGATCTGCCGCGACGAGGACCCGGAGCTGTTCTTCCCGATCGGGACGTCCGGCCCCGCACTCCTGCAGGTCGAGCAGGCCAAGGCCGTGTGCCGGAGGTGCCCGGTGACCGAGGGATGCCTCTCGTGGGCACTCGAGTCCGGACAGGATGCCGGCGTGTGGGGCGGAATGAGCGAAGACGAGCGGCGTGCCGTGAAGCGTCGCGGCGGCCTCCGGGTCGGTGCTCCCACCGCCTGACCAATCCCCTACAGCATTTGCGCCCCGGGCCGATCGGCACCGGGGCGTCTTGCTGTTTCCGATCGATTACTCAGCGCGCCGAATCCTGAGAAGTTCCTTGGGGAGTTCGCCGAGTGCGCTATTGCGATCACGTTGGGTTTCATCGAGATTCTGCGAAATGATCTCGAAATTGAGTGCGCGCCACGAATGGTCGACATTCCCCTCACCGACGGTCGAGATCGGCGGAGCGCGCCCACCGGACAACAGCCGGTAACGGTGAGTGGCTATTTAGGGTGGCCTTACTGATCATGGATTCCGGGCGCGGCGAGGGTGAGATCTCCACCCCGCTGAAGTACGCCGCGTGGCGCGGACACCTGCTGGGAGCGGCCGGACATCAGGCGGCGGCGGGAAGGGCCCGGGCAGTAGCGGCCAGGACGCGAGCGGCGACGAGACAGACGAGTTCCGCTGCGTCGCCCAGGGGGTCGGCGGTCATCGCCGCGCCGGCCTGCGACGCGGAGCGCACAGCGAGGTCGTAGAGGAAGCCGGGCGCGAGGAAGTAGGCCGCCATCCCGACCCGCCGAGCGCCGGAGGCCCGCAGGCGGGTGACGACGGCTCCCGGGTCCGGCAGGGATCCCGAGGCATACGCCGCGACGCAGGGGACGCTCAGGCGGGCGCTGAGGGCGTCCGCGGCCCACGAGATGGTCTCGCGAGCAGTGGCGTCCCTTGTTCCGGCCGCGGCCAGCACGACCGCGTCGAGCTCAGCGGCCCCCAGCCGCCGGACGAGACCGTCCAGAAGCGCGACCGGCACCGCGCGCGAGGGCGCCGAGTGTGACGGACCCAGGACGTCCGCGAGGGTGACGTCGACCGGCAGGGCAGCCGCGTCCGCGAGGATCGCCGGGATGTCGACCCGGCCGTGGTAGGCCTCGGTCAGCAGCAGCGGCACCACGACCGCGCGGCGGCCCGGCAGCGACGCCAGCACGTCGAGCGGGCGCGGGCCGGCGTGATCCAGGTACGACGCGTGCACGTCCCACGACGGGTGAGCCCGGCGCATCGCCCGGGCCAGCGCCGCCGTCGACGCCGCCGCCCGCGGATCGCGACTGCCGTGGGCGACCAGCACCACGGCGAGCCGGTCGGCGGCGGGGGTCAGACGTGCAGGCCGCATTCGGTCTTCTCGAACATCGCCCAGCGACCCGCGCGGGGGTCCTCCCCGGCCTTCGTGCGGCGGGTGCACGGCCAGCAGCCGATCGACCCGTACCCCTTCTTGAAGAGCTCGTTGACCGGCACGTTCCACCGGCCGATGTAGCGGTCCACCTCGGCCTGGGTCCACGCCGCGATCGGGTTGACCTTGACCTTGCCCTTCTTGGGGTCGAACGCGACCACCGGCGTGTTGGCGCGGGTCGGGGACTCGTCGCGGCGCAGGCCGGTGGCCCAGGCGTCGTAGTCGGCGAGCGCGCGCTCCAGCGGCTCCACCTTGCGCAGGAAGCAGCACTCGTCGGGGCTGCGGGCGAAGAGTCGCGGCCCGTACTCGCCGTCCTGCTGCCCGACCGTCAACCGCGGGCGGATCGAGCGCACGTTGACGTTCATCGTGGCGGCCACGAGGTCGCGCACCTTGAGCGTCTCGGGGAAATGCAGGCCGGTGTCGAGGAAGACCACGTCGACGCCGGGCGACACCCGGGAGAAGACGTGCGCGACCACGGCGTCGGCCATCGAGCTGGTGACGCAGAAGCGGTCGCCGAAGGTGTCGGTCGCCCACTTGGCGATCACCTCGGCGGGCGCCCCCTCCAGCTCGCGGGCGGCCTCACGGGCCAGGGGCTCCAGCTCTTCACGGGAGCGCCGGGCGGGATCAGGGGCAGCGCCCAGGTTGACCAGATTGAGGGAAGTTGCGGCCACGATGGTCATCGGTTGACTCCCTGTGAATCGGTTTCGCCGCTCTTTAAGGGATTGCCGCTTGTTAAGGGATTGAGGCGCTCGGCGAGCAAGCCGTTGAACTTGATCGTGAAAACTCGAGCGCAGGCGTGGCACTCCCAGGCGCCGTGCGAAGCCTCGTTCGGGTAGAGGTCCTCTTCGCCGCAGTAGGGGCAGTACAGGGGCGCGGATCGGGCATCACTCATTTGAGAAGCTCCTCGTCGGCGCGGAGCACCCAGTGGGCGAACGACTCTTCCTGCGACGAACGGCCGGCCAGGTAGTGCCGAGCGACCTTCTCGACGTACGCCGGAAGCTCCTCGGCAGTCGTCTTGAGCCCGCGGAGCTTGCGCCCGAAGCCGGCCGCCTGCCCCTGCGCCATACCGAGGCCGCCGCCGAGGTGCACCTGGAACCCCTCGACCTGCTCGCCGTGCTCGTTCAGGACGAGCTGACCCTTGAGGCCGATGTCGGCGACCTGGGTGCGGGCGCAGGCGTTGGGGCAGCCGTTGATGTGGATCGAGATCTCGGCGTCGAACTCCTTGAGCCGTTCCTCGAGCCGGGCCACTAGTTCCTCGCCGCGGGCCTTGGTCTCGACGATGGCGAGCTTGCAGTACTCGATTCCGGTGCAGGCCATCGTGCCGCGCCGCCACGACGAGGGCCGGGCCTCCAGCCCGATCCCGCGCATCGCGGTGATCAGCGGCTCGACCTGCTCGTCGGCCACGTCAAGGACCAGGAGCTTCTGGTACGCCGTGAGACGCACCCGGTCGGAGCCGTGCGCCTCGACCAGGTCGGCGAGCCGCGCCAGCTGCGTGCCCGACGACCGCCCGACCACCGGCGCCGCCCCGACGTAGTTGCGGCCGTCGTTCTGCTGGTGCACCCCGATGTGGTCGATCGGCTTGGCCGGCAGATCGGGCGCGGGCCCGTCGATCAGCGCACGGCCGAGGTATTCCTTCTCGAGGATTTCCCGGAACTTCGCCACGCCCCAGTCGGCGAGCAGGAACTTCAGCCGCGCGCGGTGCCGAAGCCGACGGTAGCCGTAGTCGCGGAAGATCCCGACCACGCCCTCCCAGACATCCGGGATCTCGTCGAGCGGCACCCAGACGCCGAGCCGCTCGGCCAGGCGCGGGTTGGTGGAGAGGCCGCCGCCGACCCAGAGGTCGAAGCCCGGACCGTGCTGCGGGTGCACCACGCCGACCAGGGAGATGTCGTTCGTTTCGTACGGCGAGTCGGCCAGCCAGCCGATCGACGACTTGAACTTGCGCGGCAGGTTCGAGTAGCGCGGATCGCCGATGTAACGCCGCAGGATCTCGTCGATCGCGGGGGTGCCGTCGAGGACCTCGTCCTGGGCGACCCCGGCGACGGGCGAGCCGAGCACGATGCGCGGGCAGTCGCCGCACGCCTCGGTGGTCTGCAACCCGACCGACTCGAGCCGGCGCCAGATCTCCGGCATGTCCTCGACCCGGATCCAGTGCAGCTGGATGTTCTGGCGGTCGGTCAGGTCGGCGCTGTCGCGGCCGAACTCCTGCGAGATCTCGGCGACGACACGCAGCTGGGCGACGCTGAGGGCGCCGCCGTCGATACGTACGCGGAGCATGAAGAACTCGTCCTCGAGCTCGTGCGGCTCGAGGACAGCGGTGCGGCCGCCGTCGATCCCCGCCTTGCGCTGCGTGTAGAGCCCCCACCAGCGGAACCGTCCGCGCAGGTCCTGCGGGTCGATCGAGGCGAAGCCGGCGTGGGCGTAGATGTTCTCGATGCGGGCCCGGACGTTGAGGGGGTCGTCGTCCTTCTTGATCCGCTCGTTAGGGTTGAGCGGCTCGCGGTGTCCGAGCGCCCACTGGCCCTCGCCGCGCGCCTTGCGGGGGCGGGCGGCTGAGCCTGCTGGGGTGCTGCTGGGCGCCATGTCGGCGATCCTCCGGAGTCGGTGGGCGCATCAGACGCTCACGGCTCCCAGCTCCAAAAACTTCGGAGGCTCGTGACTTCGGTGTCAGGAGTGGCCGGCGCGTCTCGCGCGCCCGAAAAATAATTCGGACGGCGTCAGGAAGCCGGACACATCGCGCTGCGGACACGCCCGTAGTCGACGTGGCGGCGTGCCACGAAGCGGCGGTCAACTGCAGCGGTCATGTCGGCAAGCCTCTCACGCCCGGCCAATCTGGGCCAGTGTGGTCCAGATTCCGGGAGTGTGGCGCAGGCCACTTCGCAAACACTGTGCAACAAGTTTCCGCTATGGGTGGGCCGGGACGTCGCTCAGCGCTTGCCCAGCGGGACCACGAGGACCGCCTCGGTGCCGCCGCCGGAACGGTTGCGCAGTTCGATGCTGCCGCGCAGTTCGCCGGTGGCCAGCGCGCGCACGATCTGCAGGCCGAGCCGCTGAGTGTCGTCGGCGCGGAAGTCGGGCGGCAGGCCACGCCCGTTGTCGGCCACCGTGACGTGCAACTGCTTGCGGAACCGGTGGGCCGAGACCACAACCTCGCCGGTCTCGTCGCTCACCGGCTCGGGCGTCACCAGGTCGTCGTCCTCGTCCGCGGGGAAGCCGTGCTCCACCGCGTTGATCAGCAGTTCGTTCAGCACCATGACCAGCGAGGTGGCGATCTCGGCGGGCAGTACGCCGAACGTGCCCTCGCGCCGCATCTTCACCGGGATGCTGGTCGCCGCGACCTCAGTGGCGGCGGTGGCGACCCGGTCGACGATGCCGTCGAAGTCGACCGCCTCGTCGCTCGACATCGAGAGCGTCTCGTGCACCAACGCGATCGAGGCGACCCGGCGCACCGATTCCTGCAGCGCCATCCGGGCCTCGGGCGCGTCGACCCGGCGGGCCTGCAGGCGGAGCAGCGCGGCGACGGTCTGCAGGTTGTTCTTGACCCGGTGGTGGATCTCCCGGATCGTCGCGTCCTTGGTCATCAGCGCGCGGTCCCGGCGGCGTACCTCGGTCACGTCGCGCACCAGCACGAGCGCGCCGATCGGCACCCCGGCCGGCAGCAGCGGCAGTGCCCGGATCAGCACGGTCGCGCCGCGAGCCTCCATCTCTTGGCGGGGCGGGGACTCGCCGCGCAGCGCCGAGAGGATGCGCTCGGCCGCGTCGTTCCCTTCGAGCGGGTCGGCCGCGAGCCGGCTGGTGAGCGCCGACAGTTCCTCGCCGACCAGGTGCGCATTGAAGCCGAGCCGGCGGTAGGCCGACTGGGCGTTCGGGCTCGCGTACGTCACCTTGCCGCTCGCGTCGAGCCGGATCAGGCCGTCGCCGACCCGGGGCGCCGAGGTGGTCTCGCCCGGGTGCCGCGGCGGGGGGAAGGTCCCGTCGGCGACCATCTGCGCGAGGTCGTCGGCGGTGGTCAAGTAGTTGAGCTCGAGCTGGCTGGGCGTCCGGGCGGTGGAGAGGTTCGTGTCCCGGCCGATCACGGCGACGACCTCGCTGTACGCCACCTCGTGGTCGTTCGGGTCACGCAGGCGTACGGGAATGGCCTCGTGCCTGGCCGGGGTGTC
>DASRYP010000177.1:0-12396 GCA_035687165.1 Actinoplanes sp.
ACCTCGATCTCGATGCGCATCCGGGGGTCCGCCAGGCCGCACACCATCATGGTGGCGGCCGGGCGGATCTCGCCGAACGCGCGACGCAACGTCGGCCAGCAAGGCTCGAAGTCAGCGCGGTCGGGCAGCAGGTAACGGATCCGCACCACGTCGGCGAGGGTGCAGCCGGCCAGGGTCAGCGCGGCCTCGATGTTGCGGATCGCCTGCTCGGCCTGCTCGACCACACCCTCGGCGATGGTCATCGTGAAGTAGTCGAAGCCGGTCGTCCCGGAGACGTACACGTGGTCGCCGCTCCTGACCGCCCGCGAGTAGCCGATCTGCTCCTCGAACGAAGATCCACTGTCGATCCGCACCCCGGGGCCGCCGGTCATTCCGCCAGCCCGTACGTCAGGGCGTCGACCAACGCGACCCAGCTCGCCTCGACGATGTTCTCGTGGACGCCGACAGTGGTCCAGTCGCGGTCGCCATCGCCGGTCTCGAGGAGCACACGGGTGATCGCGTTGGTGCCGTGGCTGCCCTCGAGGATGCGTACCTTGAAGTCGGTCAGTTCGAAGTTCTTGAGCTGCGGATAGTGCTGGGTCAGCGCGGCACGCAGGGCCTCGTCGAGCGCGTTGACCGGCCCGTTCCCTTCCGCCGTGGCGATGACCCGCTCCCCCCGTACGCGTACTTTGACCGTCGCCTCCGAGATCACCGAACCGTTCTCGCGGTGCTCGACCTGCACCCGGTAGGACTCGAGGCCGAACGGGCGGGCGAGCTTCCCGTCGAGCAGCTGGTCACGGACGAGCAGTTCGAACGAGGCGTCCGCGGCCTCGAACGACCAGCCGCCCGCCTCCAGGTCCTTGACCCGCTGGGTGACCGCGCTGAGTGTCTCCGGGTGGCCGGCCAGATCGATCCCGAGCTCACGACTCTTGAGCTCGATGCTGGCCCGACCGGCCATCTCGGTCACCAGGATCCGCATGTCGTTGCCGACCACCGACGGGTCGACGTGGTTGTAGAGCAGCGGATCCACCTTGATCGCGCTCGCGTGCAACCCCGCTTTGTGAGCGAAAGCAGCGGCCCCGACATAGGCCTGGTGGGTGTCGGGGGCGATATTGGCGATCTCGGCGAGCGCGGTCGATACCCGCGTCGCCTTCTCCAGGCAGCCCTCCGGTAGGACAGGCAGCCCGAGCTTGAGCTGGAGGTTGCTGACCGTGGCGAACAGGTCGGCGTTGCCGGGGCGCTCGCCGTAGCCGTTCGCGGTGCACTGGAAGTGCTTGACCCCGGCCTCGACGGCGGCGACGGTGTTGGCCACGGCGCAGGAGGTGTCGTTCTGGCAGTGGATGCCGAGCCGGTCGGGGGTGACGCCGGTGCGCTCGACCACCTCGTTGATCGCCTTCGTGATCATCGACGGGAGCATGCCGCCGTTGGTGTCGCACATCACGACCCGCTCGGCGCCCGCCTCGAAGGCGGCGCGGACCACGGAAGCCGTGTAGTCGGGGTCGTAGCGGAAGCCGTCGAAGAAGTGCTCGCAGTCGACGAAGGCCCGGCGGCCGTGGGCGATCAGGTGTCGTACGGTGTCGCGGACCATGGCCAGGTTCTCGTCGCCGGTGGTGCGTAGCGCCCGCTCGACGTGCCGGATGTCGCTCTTGGCGACTACGCAGACGACCGGGGTCTCGGCGTCGAGCAGCGCTTGCACCTGCGGGTCGGTCGCGACGTCGACGCTGGCCTTGCGGGTCGCGCCGAACGCGACGAGCAGCGCGTTCGTCAGGTCGAGCTCGGTGCGGGCGCGAGCGAAGAACTCGGTGTCCTTGGGCATCGCGCCGGGCCAGCCGCCCTCGATGAAGCCGACGCCGAACTCGTCCAGCAGCTTCGCGACGGCCAGCTTGTCGGCGACCGAGTAGCTGATCCCCTCCCGCTGCCCACCATCACGCAACGTGGTGTCGAAGACCTGGTACTCCATGACGCGTCCCTCCGGGAAAGATTCGAGGTGACCCAACAAAAAGACCCCCCGCGGATGCGGGAGGTCGGCACGTCGGCGAGGAGTCAGCCGGCGCGCTAGGTGCCAATAATCAGCACGGCGGAGTGGGTCACGTTCCGAAGTGTGCCACGCACGCCGTGGTCTGGGACAAGAAATCCACTACCTGAGACGGTGTCCCCCGTCCGGGTGTCCCCTGCGCAAGATCACGTCACAGCGGAAATCGACGGCAGGAGCTACTTTGGCGTCGTGGCTGTCGAACAATACCCCCGGAATCTCGGCTTCTCGGCGACCTACAACTTCCGCGACGTCGGCGGCTATCCCGGCCTCGACGGGCGCACCGTGCGCTGGCGTCGACTGTTCCGCTCGGACGCGCTCGGCCGGCTGGGCGAGGCCGACGCGTCAGCTTTCGCCGCCCTCGGCGTCAAGACCGTGATCGATCTGCGCCGGCCGCACGAGGTGCGGAAGCACGGGCGAGTGGCCGAGCACTACGGCGTCGACTATCACAACCTGGTGGTCAAGCACGTCGACTGGGAAGAGGTCGGGCACCCCGACGACGTATGGCACGAGCGCTGGCTGGCCGACCGTTATCTGAACTTCGCCGAGGACGGATACGAGGGCCTGCGCGACTCGCTGCGGCTGATCGCCGACCCGGCCACCACCCCCGTGATCGTGCACTGCATGGCGGGCAAGGACCGGACGGGGACGGTCTGTGCGCTGACGCTGTCGCTGCTCGGGGTCTCCGACCAGGACATCGCGGAGGACTACGGTCTGACCACCTCGGCGATGGAGCGCCTCACGACCTACCTGCTCGAGCACCATCCCGAGTCGGTCAACGGGAACGAGCACATGTTCGACTCCCCGCCCGCCGCGATGCTCCTGTTCCTGGACGACCTGCGCGGCCGGCACGGCTCGATCGAGAACTACGTCCGCGACATCGGCCTGACCGACGCCGAGATCGCCTCGATGCGCGCCAACCTCCTGGAATCGAACGCCTGACCGCCGGGGCGCGGTCAGGCGCGACGGCTCACAGGACGCGGTGGACCCAGCCGAACGGGTCTTCGGCGCGGCCCCGCTGGATGTCGACGAGCTGCTTGCGCAGGGCGGAAGTGATCTCGCCTGGGCCACCGTCGGCGATGGTGAACTCGTTGTCGGCGCTCTTCACCGTGCCGATCGGGGTGATCACGGCGGCGGTGCCGCAGGCGAAGGTCTCACGGATGCGGCCCGCGGCGGCGCCCTCGCGCCACTCGTCCAGGCTGACCGGGCGCTCCTCCACCCGGCGACCGTCCCGCCGCGCAAGCTTGATGATCGAGTCGCGGGTGATGCCGGGCAGGATCGTACCGGTCAGCGGTGGGGTCACCAGGCTGCCGTCGTCGAGGACGAAGACGACGTTCATGCCGCCCAGCTCGTCGATGTATTTGCGCTCGACCGCGTCGAGGTAGACGACCTGGTCGCAGCCGTTCTCGATCGCCTCGGCCTGCGCCGAGAGCCCGGCCGCGTAGTTGCCGCCGCATTTGGCCGCACCGGTGCCTCCGGGAGCGGCGCGGGTGTAGTCGGGGGTCACCCAGACCGACACCGGCCGCACGCCACCCGAGAAGTAGGGGCCCACAGGTGAGGCGATGACCAGGTAGAGGTATTCCATCGACGGGCGGACCCCCAGGAAGACCTCGCTGGCGTACGCGAAGGGGCGCAGGTAGAGGCTGCCCTCGTCGCTGTTGGGCAGCCAGGCTCGGTCGATCGTGATGATCTCGTGGAGCGACTGCAGGAAGGTCTCGACGGGGAGATCGGGCATCGCCATCCGCTGGGCCGACTTGGCGAACCGGGCCGCGTTGGCATCGGGGCGGAACATCGCGACGCCGCCGTCGGGCAGCGTGTAGGCCTTCAGACCCTCGAAGATCTCCTGTGCGTAGTGCAGCACAGCCGAGGCCGGGTCCATCGGGATCGGCGCCCGCGCCTCGACGCGTGGCTCGTACCAGCCCTTGCCGTCGGCGTAACGGATCGTGACCATGTGGTCGGTGAAGATGCGACCGAAGCCGGGGTTGGCGAGCAGCGTCCTGCGCTCGGCGTCGCCCACGGGCGCCGGGTTCGGACGGATCTCGAAATCGAGGTTGTCACCACCGCTCATGACGAGTGGACCTGCTTTCTCAGACGAGTATTTGGGCATGCTGAAGCACCCGTAGTGCTTCAGAATCTACCCCGAACGGTCGTTAAAAAAGACCCGTGGGGTAGGGAGGCCCCGCCGCTGGAAAGGGCTCAGAGCGCGGCGGTGACGCGGTCGCCGACCTCGGCGGTACGCAGCGGAGCGCCCGGCGTGCGGGACGCGACCTCGGCCGCGACCGCCTCGGATACTCGGCGGGCCTCGTCGAGGTGGCCCAGGTGCTCGAGCAGCAGCGAAGCGGAGAGGATGGCGGCCGCCGGGTCGGCGATGCCCTGGCCGGCGATGTCGGGCGCGGAGCCGTGCACGGGCTCGAACGTCGACGGGTATTTGCGCTCCGGGTTGACGGAGCCGCTGGCCGCCATGCCGATGCCGCCGGTAACGGCAGCGGCGATGTCGGTGAGGATGTCACCGAAGAGGTTGTCGGTCACGATCACGTCATACCGCTGGGGGTTGCTGACCAGGAACATGCTGGCCGCGTCGACGTGCTGGTATTCCGTGGTGACCTCGGGGAACTCGGCCGCGACGGCCTCGAACGTGCGCGCCCAGAGGCTGCCGGCCTTGGTGAGCACGTTGGTCTTGTGCACCAGGGTCAGGTGATGGCGGTCGCGGCGCTGGGCGCGGGCGAACGCGTCGCGCACGACCCGCTCGACGCCGAACCTGGTGTTCAGGCTCTCCTCGGTCGCGATCTCGGCGGGGGTGTCCTGGTGGAGGACGCCGCCGGCGCCGACGTAGAGACCCTCGGTGCCCTCGCGCACGACGACCATGTCGATCTCGCCGGGCTTGAGACCCGCGAGCGGACTGGTGGTGCCGGGCCAGAGCTTCGAGGGACGAAGGTTTACATACTGGTCGAAGTCGAAGCGGAGCTTGAGGAGCAGACCACGCTCGAGCACGCCCGGCGGAACGCTGGGGTCGCCGATGGCACCGAGCAGGATGGCGTCGTGCAGGGCGAGCTCGTCCTCGATCGCCTGCGGCAGGACCTCGCCGGTGCGGTTGTAGAAGCGGGCGCCGAGGTCGTAATCGTCGAACTCGGTGCCGGGGAGCACCGCCTCGATCACCCTGCGGGCCTGCGCGGTCACCTCGGTACCGATGCCGTCGCCGGCCACCACCGCGATCCGCGCCACGCTCACGTTTGCTCCCTCACGTCGAACCGTTGCGGCCCAGGCTAGCGCGTGGGTCTCGATCTTCGGTACGCCGGTCCCACCTAGTGAACGTTTAGAAAGGTCACGCCAGGTGAGGCCGGAAGCTGAACAGCCCCCGGACCGCGGCAAACGGTCACGGGGGCTGCAGTGACGAGTACGCGTGGCTCGGTCCCGCCGACAATTACACAAACCGCTCGGCGCGACGGCGGACACGTCACCCGAAGACGAGCCCACCGGCGTGGTCGCGCGGCGGGGACAACGCTAGCGATGTGGACTAAAGACACGCAAGACACATCCCCGCGTGTCGGCTTTGTACTTCAGGCGCACATGGCACCATGCGCCGGTGAGTTTCGACCTCGTGGTGTGGGCGATGGACAAGACGGACCTGCCGGACGGCGTGCGGGCCGCCAACGCGCGGTGCGCGCGCGGTGAGCACCCGCAGCGCCCGGCCGATCCGCGCGTCGTCGCCTTCTATGACGCCCTGACCAGCATTTATCCCGACCGCGGCCCGCGTGCCTCGGCGGCCGGCTCGCCGTGGGCGCACGCTCCGCTGCACGCCGCGGCCGACCACATCCAGATGCGGCTCGACGAGAACTGCCCGGACGAGGTGCTCGAGACGATCGAGCGCCTCGCCGGTGAGCTCAACCTCGATCTGCTCGACCTGCAGGACGGCACGGTCTATCCGCCGCCGATCAGGACCCGTTGAGCCGCAGGTCGACGATGCTGCCCCGGACGGCGCCGATCTCCCCGGCGACCGTCGAAAGCAGTTCCATGTCGACCGACGAGTCCACGGTCAGGGTCATCAGCGCCTCGCCGCCGGCCTCCCGCCGGGCCACCTGCATGGCGGCGATGTTGACCCCGGCCTCGCCCAGCAGGGTGCCGATCGCGCCGACCACGCCGGGCCGGTCGCTGTAGCGGAAGAAGAGCAGCACGCCGTCGGCGTTCAGGTCGAGGTCGAAGTCGTCGACCCCGGTCAGCCTGGCGATCTCGCGGGTGCCGTGCACGGTCAGGGTGCCGGCCACGCTCACCGCCCGGCCGTCCGGCAGCGCGCCGCGTACGGTGATGAGGTTGTGCTGGTCGGCGGGCTCCTCGCTGACCACGAGCTCGACCTCGACCCCGCGGTCGGCGGCCAACTGCGGGGCGTTCACGTACGTCACCCGCTCGTCCACCACCGACGTGAAGAGCCCCTTCGTGGCGGCCAGCCGCAGCACCCCCACGTCGTGCGAGACGATGTCGCCGCGCACCTCGACCGCGACGTTGGCCGCCATCTGCCCGGCGACCGAGGTGAAGACCTTGCCGAGCTTCTCGGCCAGCGCGAGCAGGGGTCGTACGTCCTCGTCGACCACGCCGCCCGCCTGCACGTTCACCGCGTCGGGCACGAACTCGCCGTCCAGCGCCAGCTTGACGCTGCGCGCCACCGAGAGGCCCGCCTTGTCCTGCGCCTCGGCCGTCGACGCGCCCAAATGCGGGGTGACCACGACGTTGTCGAGCGCGAACAGCGGCGAGTCGGTGGTCGGCTCGGTGGCGAACACGTCCAGCCCCGCGCCGGCCACCCGTCCCTCGCGCAGCGCCACGGCCAGCGCCGCCTCGTCGATCAGTCCAGCGCGGGCCGCGTTGACGATCCGTACCCCCGGCTTGACCAGGGCCAGCTCCTTCTCACCGAGGAGGCCCAGGGTCTCGGGCGTGCGTGGGAGGTGCACCGAGATGAAGTCGCTGTCGCGCAGCAGTTCCTCGAGCCCGACCAGCCGGACGCCGAGCTGCGCGGCCCGAGCCGGCTGCACATAAGGGTCGTACGCGATCAGTCGTGTGCCGAAGGCCGCCATACGCTGAGCGAAGAGCACCCCGATGCGGCCCAGCCCGACCACCCCGACCGTCTTGCCCTGCACCTCGACGCCGACGAAGCGTGACCGCTGCCACCGCCCGCCCTTGAGCGAGGCGGTGGCAGCCGTCGTGTGCCGAGCGACCGCCAGCAACAGCGCGATCGCCTGCTCGACGGCGGAGACGATGTTGCTGGTCGGCGCGTTGACCACCAGGACGCCCCGGGCGGTCGCGGCGGCCACGTCGACGTTGTCGAGACCCACCCCGGCCCGGGCCACCACCCGCAGACTCGGCCCGGCCGCGAGCGCCTCGGCGTCGACCTGGGTGGCGCTGCGCACGATCAGGGCGTCGGCCTCGGCCACCTGGGCCAGCAGGGCGACCCGGTCGGTGCCGTCGACGTGGCGTACGTCGAAGTCATAGGCGAGAACGTCGATGGCGGACGGGGCGAGTTCCTCGGCGATCAGAACGACGGACGTCACGCGGCAACCTCCGGGAATCGCTGGACATCGATCGTATGCATCCCGAAGGTCCCTGCTGTGTGACTTACGCCACCCTTCGGGGGATCTCGTCCCGCCGGATGGGCGGCGCCGGCGGGTGACCAGCCAGGGCGAGCCCGTCCGGTTGCCGGAAACTCAGCGCCTCGGCATCCAGCGCGTCATAGAGCAGGTCGAGGTCGAGCGTTCCGACCGGCGGGTAGATCCGCTCGCGCGGCGGCTCCTGGCCGGGCTCGAGCGCGCCCTGCTCGACCATGAAATCCACGATCGCCTGCCGCACCAAGGGCAGCGTCACGGTCGAGTGATAGAGGACGTTGAGGGCCTGCATCCGCATACCCCGTACGTGCTCCTCGCCCTTGTTGTCGTGGAAATGCGGGTTGCGGGTCTCGATCTGCAGCACCGGCACCGAGCTGGCCATCACATCACTGTCGGTGCTCTCGAGCACGCCGCCGAACTGCTCGAACAGGTCCAGATATTCGTACGGTTCGACGGCGAACCCACCGGCCAGGCGCAGCTTGAGGCCCAGGTCGAGGGTCATCGCGTGCTCACCGGCGTTACCGGTGGCGATCACCTCGGTGCCGAAGCCGGAGTATTCGGCGAGGAAGCGGTTGAGCCATTCGTTGGTGATCTGCGAGCTGCGGCCCTTGCGGCTGAAGAAGAGCCGATTGTCGCGCAGCTTGGGCTTGGAGTGCCACGAGATGCGAACCATCGAGTACGGCGAACCGGCCAGGTGGAGCCCGGCTGCGTAGACCTTGCAGTACTCGTGGACGGAACCGGGCACGTAGTTGTCGGCGTCCACATAGCCGACGTAGCGACGGCCGGTCATCGCGGCCAGCGCCATGCCGAGCAGCATCGCCTCGCCCTTGCCGGCCCGCACCAGTGCGTCGTCGTCGATCAGCTCGGGCATGCCGGCCGCCTTGACCGCGGCGGCCAATCCCGGATCGCGCTGATGCACGGAAATGGCGGAGCGTCCGGCCAGCCGGCAGAACTGCTCGACCGTCTGCGCCTCGATCTCGTATCGGTCGACCGGGCCGCGGTCGCTGTTCGACACCAGAACAATGAGGCAGTCGTGCGGAATACCGGAGAGAACACCCTCGATGACGGAACGTGTCTCATTCATACACGGAACGACAATCACCATTTGCGATTCGATGGCGCGGAACGCCTCGGCCGGCACGACCTGGCTGCCCGCACCGACTGTGGTGCTCGAGTCCAGCTCGATTACCCGCTGCAGCTCATGAATCCGGACCGCGCCGAAGCGCTCACTCCGAAAGGAATCAGCCAGTCGCATCTCGCGAAGATACCCGCCGGACGGCGTTTTCAAGTGTCCGCACAAACACAATTCAGTTTCGGCGAGCGGCAGGTAAGCGGCAAGTAACGCACACGTTTCCATTATGCAAAACGCCCCGCTCTCGCAGTCGCGAAAGCGGGGCGGCGCCGGAGAAATCAGGCCGTCTCGGTGATGGGACGGTCGACCCAGCTCATCATGTCGCGGAGCTTCTTGCCGGTGACCTCGATCGGGTGCGCGGCGCCCTGCTCGCGGTACTTGGCCAGCAGCGGACCGCCGTTCTCGTCATCCTCGATGAGCTCGCGGGTGAACTGGCCCGACTGGATCTCGGCGAGGATCTTCTTCATCTCCTCCTTGACCCGGGCGTCGATCACGCGCGGGCCGCGGGTGTAGTCACCGAACTCTGCGGTGTCCGACACGCTGTATCGCATGCGGGAGATGCCGCCCTCGTACATCAGGTCGACGATCAGCTTGAGCTCGTGCAGGCACTCGAAGTACGCGATCTCGGGCGCGTACCCGGCCTCGGTCAGCACCTCGAAGCCGGTCTGCACCAGTGCCGCGGTGCCACCGCAGAGCACCGCCTGCTCGCCGAACAGGTCGGTCTCGGTCTCCTCCTTGAAGGTGGTCTTGATGACGCCCGCGCGGGTGCCACCGATCGCCTTCGCGTAGGAGAGCGCGAGCGCGAGGCCATCACCGGTCGGGTCCTGCTCGACGGCGACCAGACACGGCACGCCCTTGCCGTCCACGTACTGGCGGCGGACGAGGTGGCCGGGGCCCTTGGGGGCGACCATCGCGACGGTCACATCGGCCGGCGGTTTGATGAGCTCGAACCGGATGTTGAGGCCGTGACCGAAGAAGAGGGCCTTGCCGGCCGTCAGGTTCGGGGCGATCGACTCGGTATAGATCTTGCGTTGCGCCGTGTCCGGCGCCAACACCATGATCACGTCGGCCCAGGCGGACGCCTCGAAGGGAGTCTTCACCTCGAGGCCCTGCTCCTCGGCCTTCGCGCGGCTCTTGGAGCCCTCCTTCAGACCGACGACCACCTCGACGCCCGAGTCACGCAGCGACAACGAGTGGGCGTGACCCTGGCTGCCATAGCCGATCACGGCGACCTTCTTGCCCTGGATGATCGACAGGTCGGCGTCGTCGTCGTAGAAAACTTCCGCGGTCATTGTCTTCCTCTGGGTCTTTAGTCGAGTTGAGAAATCAGGCGGCGCGCAGGGCGGGCCCGGTGGTGATGGAGCGGGAGCCGCGACCGATGGCCACGAGGCCCGATTGGACCATCTCCTTGATGCCGTACGGCTCGAGGTCGCGCAGCAGCGCATCCAGTTTGTCGGGGTTGCCGGTCGCCTCGATCGTGAGGGTGTCGGGAGCGACGTCGATCACCTTCGCCCGGAACAGCTCGACCGTCTCGAGCACCTGGCTGCGCTGCACGCGATCGGCGCGCACCTTGACCAGCAGGAGCTCACGCTGGACCGACTGCTGCGGGTCCAGCTCGACGATCTTCAGGACGTTCACCAGCTTGTTGAGCTGCTTGGTCACCTGCTCCAGGGGTGAGGAGTCGGCGTTGACCACGATCGTGATGCGGGAGACGTCCGGGTTCTCCGTCTCGCCCACCGCAAGGGAATCAATGTTGAAGCTGCGCCGGGAGAACAGCCCGCTGACCCGGGCAAGCACACCGGGCTTGTTCTCGACCAGCACAGAGAGGGTGTGCTTGTTCATCAGAGCTCGTCCTCGTCAAACGTCGGGCGCACGTCCCGGGCGAACATGATCTCGTCGTTGCTCGTGCCGGCCGCGACCATCGGCCAGACCATCGCGTCCTTGCCGACCGTGAAGTCGACGACCACCGGGGAGTCGTTGATCTCCATCGCCTGCTTGATGATCTTGTCGACGTCGTCCTTCGACTCGCAGCGCAGGCCGATACAGCCCAGCGCCTCGGCGAGCTTCACGAAGTCGGGGATGCGGTGCTTGTGCGTGCCCAGCTCGGTATTCGAGTAGCGGCCCTCGTAGAACAGGGTCTGCCACTGCCGCACCATGCCCAGATTGCCGTTGTTGATGACGGCGATCTTGACCGGGATGCCCTCCAGGGCACAGGTGGCCAGCTCCTGGTTGGTCATCTGGAAGCAGCCGTCGCCGTCGATCGCCCAGACCGCGGTCTCCGGCCGGCCGACCTTGGCGCCCATCGCGGCGGGAACGGCGTACCCCATCGTTCCGGCGCCGCCCGAGTTCAGCCAGGTGCCCGGCTTCTCGTACCGGATGAACTGCGAGGCCCACATCTGGTGCTGGCCCACGCCGGCGACGTAGATCGCGTCGGGCCCGACCAGCTCACCGAGCCGCTGGATCACGTACTGCGGGGCCAGCGACCCGTCGGTCGGCTCGTCGTAACCCAGCGGGTAGCGCTCGCGCAGCTCGTTCAGCGTGGCCCACCACGTCTCGTACTGCCCGGCACCCTCGGCGGCGGCGGAGACCGCGGCGATCAGCTCGTCGATCACGTGCCGGGCGTCGCCCACGATCGGGACGTCGGCGTGCCGGTTCTTGCCGATCTCGGCCGGGTCGATGTCGGCGTGCACGATCTTGGCGTCCGGCGCGAACGAGTCGAGCTTGCCGGTGACCCGGTCGTCGAAGCGCGCGCCCAGGGTGACCAGCAGGTCGGCCTTCTGCAGCGCGTAGACCGCCGGGACAGTGCCGTGCATACCGGGCATGCCCAGGTGTTGCGGGTGCGAATCGGGGAACGCGCCGAGCGCCATCAGCGTGGTGACGACCGGGATGCCGGTCAGCTCGGCCAGCTTGCGTAGCCCGTCGGTGGCGCCGGCCTTGAGCACACCGCCGCCGACGTAGAGCACCGGGCGCCGGGCGCCGGCGATCAGCCGGGCCGCCTCGCGGATCTGCTTGCCGTGCGGGTGCAGGGTGGGCCGGTAACCCGGCAGGTCGAGCGTGGGCGGCCAGGAGAAGGTGGTCGGCGCCTGCAGCACGTCCTTCGGGATGTCGACCAGGACCGGGCCGGGGCGGCCGCTCAGGGCCAGGTGGAACGCCTCGGCGAGGATCCGCGGCACCTCGTCGGCCGACTGCACCAGGAAGTTGTGCTTGGTGATCGGCAGGGTGATGCCCTGGATGTCGGCCTCCTGGAAGGCGTCCGTGCCGATCGAGGGGCGGGCCACCTGGCCGGTGATCGCGACGATCGGCACCGAGTCCATGTAGGCGTCGGCGATCGGGGTGACCAGGTTGGTCGCGCCCGGGCCGCTGGTCGCGATGCAGACGCCGACCTTGCCGGTGGCCTGTGCGTAACCGGTCGCCGCATGCCCCGCGCCCTGCTCGTGACGCACCAGGATGTGCCGGACCTTGGAGTCGTAGAGCGGGTCGTACGCCGGGAGGATGGCGCCGCCCGGGATGCCGAACGCGACCTCGACCCCGAGCGCCTCGAGCGACCGCACGAGCGCGCCGGCGCCCGAGGTGGGGGCCGGGGAGGCTACGGCCGGGGCCTGGTTGGCGGCCGCCGCGACAGTGGCCGGGTTGGCTCGATGGGCGAGAGTCTCAGGAGTGGGTCT
>DASRYP010000178.1:0-2045 GCA_035687165.1 Actinoplanes sp.
TCGGTCGCGGCGGCGCGACAACTTTCCAGCAGGACCTCCAGAACGCCGACTGCATCGTGATCGAGGGATCGAACATGGCGGAATGCCACCCCGTCGGCTTTCAGTGGGTGATGGAGGCTAAGGAGCGCGGCGCCAAGGTCATCCATGTCGATCCGCGCTTCACTCGCACGAGCGCGCTGGTACGGGTGAAACGCGGGTCGACATGGATGATCTTCGCGCCGCGCGCCTTCGCCTCGATCACCCACTGGAACGCGACCGGGTGCGCCTCGGCCATGTTCGAGCCCTGGATGATGATGCAGTCCGCGTTAGCCAGGTCCTGGACGAACCCGGTGGCCCCGCCACGGCCGAAGGAAGTCCCCAGACCGGGGACGGTGGCGGAGTGTCAAATACGCGCCTGGTTCTCGATCTGGATGGCGCCGATCGCGGTGAAGAGTTTCTTGATCAGATAGTTCTCTTCGTTGTCGAGCGTCGCGCCGCCCAGACTCGAGATGCCGAGCGTGCGGTTCAGCGGGTGGCCGTCACCGTCGTGGTCCTGCCAGGTGGCGTCGCGGGCGGCCAGCACCCGATCGGCGATCATGTCCATCGCCGTCTCGAGGTCGAGCTCTTCCCAATCCTTCGCGTACGGCCTTCGGTAGAGCACCTTCTGCTGGCGGCGGTCGCTGGTGACCAGGCTCAGGCTGGCCGAGCCTTTCGGGCAGAGCCGCCCGCGCGAGACAGGGCTGTCGGGGTCGCCCTCGATCTGGACGATCTTCTCGTCCTTGACGAAGATGCGCTGCCCGCAGCCGACCGCGCAATAGGGGCAGACCGACTTGGCGACCTTGTCGGCGGTCTCGGTGCGGGCGGTGAGCGTCTTGGATTTCGGTGACTGCGCCGCGGTGCCGCGGCCAAGCGGATCGGTGCCGGTCAGCTGTCGATAGACAGGCCAGCCCTCGATCCATGTTCGCACTCCCACGATCACGACCCTAGCCCAGCACCAGGGCCGTCGCACCTGTCGTGTGGATCGCATATTCGTTCTTCGCCGGAGTGTTTGTTCCCCAGCTCGAGGGCTACGGCGCCGCTCCGTGAGATACGCGTCACACGAAATCAGTGAGAAACGGGACGTGATTAGCGTCCCGCGTCACTATTTGATCAACTCCTTCCTAGGAGAGCGCTGTGACAACACGCGCAATAGCGGTCATCGCTGCCCTACTCGCCCCCCTGGCCTTCGTCTCCCCCGCCGCCGCTACCCCCACGACTCCCAAGCGCCTGCCCGATCCGATCGCCCGCGGGCCGTACGGGCACCAGGTCCTCGAAGAGGTCAAGCTCGGCCTGGCCGCCATCCAGGAGCCCAATTCGGACGGTGCCGCCCCCACGGCCGGCACCTCGCAGGCGCCCGAAAAGGTCGAGATCCGCGGCCAGCTCTCCATGCCGGACTGGACCAAGCGCACCAAGCCGTCACCGCTGCTGGTGCTGGTGCACGGCAACCACGGCTCCTGCGACACCGGCCAGGACTCCGCCAACCTGACCTGCACGCAGTTCAAGCACAACGAGGCCGGTTACGCCTACCTGGCCGAGAACCTCGCGACCTGGGGATACACCACGTTCTCCCTGTCCCAGGACCAGCTCATGATGCGGCAGGACACCAACAAGGGCAAAGGCATGCACAGCCGCCGCATGCTGCTGGCCGCCACCCTCGACGCGATCAGCGCGGCGGCCGGCCGGAAGGGGCTGGCGGTCGACGCGCACACGACCGTCGGCACAGCCCTCGCCGGGCACCTCGACCTGACCCGCATCGGCCTGATGGGCCACTCGCGCGGCGGTGACGCGGTCACCAACTTCCTCGACTACAACCGGATCCGCACCGACGGGCCGCGTTACCCGCTTCGCGGCGTGATCTCGCTGGCGCCGGTCGATTATGAGCGCAAGGCCCCGTACGGGATGCCCTTCATGTCGATCCTGCCGATGTGCGACGGGGACGTCTCGAACCTGCAGGGCGCCCGCCAGTTCGAACGCGGCCAGTACGTGAACCCGGCCGACCCGTTCCCGCGGATCCAGGTCGAGCACCT
>DASRYP010000179.1:0-6459 GCA_035687165.1 Actinoplanes sp.
GACCGAGACCTGCATGGCGTGTCGCTTTCGGTGGAAACTGCAGGGGGGTGGGGGGTTGCTGAATCGATCGAGCGGACGGAATTTGTAGGTCTCACCCTAGGGGAGCCGAGCCCTGATGGCCGAATCGACTACTGGGCAGTAGGTTGCTCACGTGAGCATTCAAGTGGGTGACGTGGTCGACGATTTCGAACTTCCCGACCAGGACGGGGTTCCGCGTCGGCTGAGCGTTCTGCTGGCCGACGGGCCGGTGGTGCTGTTCTTTTATCCTGCGGCGCTGAGCTCGGGTTGCACCGCGGAGGCTTGTAGCTTTCGCGATCTGGGCGAGGAATTTCGCGCGGCGGGGGCGCAGCGGGTCGGGATCAGCCGGGATCTGCCGGCGCGTCAGAAGCAGTTCGCGGAGCAGAACGGGTTCGACTATCCGCTGCTCAGCGACCCTGCGTACGGTGTTGCGTCGGCGCTCGGGGTGAAGCGGCGGCTGCCGCTGGGGCCGCTCAGCACCAAGCGGATGACCTTCGTCATCGACACCGATCGTCGGGTGCTGGAGATCATCCACTCCGAGATGAACATGGACGGGCACGCTGCTCGGGCGTTGGAGGTGGTGGCGGCTCGCCGGGCTGCTTGAGGTCGAGGTCGAGGACCTCAGGGCCGCTGCCCCCCCTCGACCCGGGACCGCCCGGCAAGCCAAGCCCGAAACCTCAGATGCTGTTCTTCCAGGCCCGCCCACTACGCCCGATGAGCCGGTCAGCGTCAGCCGGCCCCCAGGACGCGGCCTCATACGTCGGGATGGGCGAATTGTCCTGGGCCCAGTGCTCGATGATCGGGTCGACGATCCGCCAGCACTGTTCCACCTCGTCGGTGCGGATGAACAGCGTCGGGTCCCCGAGAAGGGCGTCGAGCAGCAGCCGCTCGTACGCCTCCGGGGACTCCTCGGCGAACGTCTGCTCGTACGAGAAGTCCATGCTCGCCGTGCGAACCCGGAACGAGTGCCCGGGTACCTTGGCGCCGAACCGGAGCGAGATGCCCTCGTTGGGCTGGATCCGCAGGATCAGGGCGTCCGCCTCGAGGCCGGTCAGCTGGTCCTGCGGGATGGGCAGGTGCGGCGGTCGCTGGAACTGCAGGGCCACCTCGGTCACCCGGGCCGGCAGACGCTTGCCCGTGCGCACGTAGAACGGCACGCCGGCCCAGCGCCAGTTGTCCACGTTCAGGCGCATCGCCGCGTACGTCTCTGTGCGGGACAGGGGGTCGACGCCCACCTCTTCGCGATAGCCCGCCATCAGGTCGTCGCGGGTGCCGCCGCGCGTGTACTGGCCTCGTACGGCCAGGTCGGCGATGTCGCGGTTCGTGGGGAGCCGGATCGCCTGGAGAAGTTTTACCTTCTCGTTGCGCAGGCCCTCGGCCTCGAAGCTGGCCGGCGGTTCCATCAGGGCGAGCGCGAGCACCTGCAGCACGTGATTCTGCACGATGTCGCGCATCGCGCCGGCACGCTCGTAGAAGCCGCCCCGGGTGCCGACGCCGAGCGTCTCGGCGACCGTGATCTGCACGTGGTCGATCCAGGAGCGGTCCCAGATCGGCTGGAAGATGGAGTTGGCGAAGCGCAGCGCCAGCACGTTCTGCACGGTGTCTTTGCCCAGGTAGTGGTCGATCCGGAAGACCTGGGACTCGTCGAACGCGCCGTGCACCACGCCGTCGAGTTCGTGGGCCGTGGGCAGGTCCCGGCCGTACGGCTTCTCGATCACCAGGCGGGAGAAGGAGCCCTCGCGCGGGTGGTTGAGGCCGGCGCCGGCCAGGCCGTTGATCACCGGCTCGAAGGCCTCGGCGGGGGTGGAGAGGTAGAAGAGACGGTTGCCGGAGGTGCCGCGGACCGCGTCGAGCTCGTCGAGGGTCTCGGCGAGGCGCTTGTACGTGTCGGGGTCGTCGTAGCCGCCCGAGACGTACCGGATGCCGCCCTGCAGTTGTGGCTTGTCGAGCAGGGTGCGTTCGCCGAGCGCGCTGGCCGCGAACTCCTCGTCGGCCATCGGGGTGCGGGCGACACCGACGAGGGCGAACTGGCTGGGCAGGCGATGGTGCCGGGCGAGGCTCTCCACGGCCGGCAGCAGCTTGCGCCTGGTGAGGTCGCCCGAGGCGCCGAAGATCACCAGCGTGGCGGGTGGGGCGCTGCGCTCCTGAATGAGCTGAGGGGCGTTGTCCATGGTTCTGGTGTCCTCCGACCGTCGAGACCGTCCGAGGAAAGATTACGCAGCGGGAGTCAGGAAAGGTTCATATCCATCCCCGGATGCGACCAGGGCTACAACGACAAAAGTGGCAAACTGGGGTGTACTAAGGCGGACTCTAGGGGGACCCCGTGAAGTACCGGCTCGTGACCCGAAGCGACTTCGACGGCTTGGTCTGCGCGGTTCTGCTGCGCCACCTCGACATGATCGACGACATCATGTTCGTCCACCCCAAGGACGTCCAGGACGGGGCGGTCGAGGTCACCAAGACCGACATCCTGACCAATCTTCCGTACGCCCCGGGCGCGCACCTGGTGTTCGACCACCATCACTCGGAGACCCTGCGCAACGACCGCAACCTCAGCAACCACATCATCGACCCGGACGCGCCGTCGGCGGCCCGGGTGATCTACGAACACTTCGGGGGTAAGCAGCGCTTCCCGCGCGTGTCGGACGACCTGATGCGCGCCGTCGACCAGGCCGACTCGGCGGATTACGCGCTCGACGACATTCTTCGGCCGCAACGCTGGACCTTGCTCAACTTCCTCATGGACAGCCGTACGGGGCTGGGTCGTTTCCGCGACTTCCGCATCTCGAACTATCAGCTCATGATGCTGCTCATCGACGCCTGCCTGGAGATGAGCGACGTCAGCGCGATCCTGGCGCTGCCCGACGTGGCCGAGCGCGCCGAGCTCTTCCACCAGCAGCACGACCTTTTCATCGACCAGCTCAAGCGGGTCTGCCGGGTGGACGGCGACGTGGTCGTGGTCGACCTGCGCGACGAGGACGTCATCCACGCCGGGAATCGCTTCATGGTGTACGCACTGTTCCCCGAGGCGCGAGTGTCGATCCACGCCATCTGGGGCCGGCAGCAGCTCAACACCGTGTTCGCCTGCGGCAAGTCGATCCTCGACCGGACCTCGCCGGTGGACATCGGCGAGGTCATGCTGCGCTACGGCGGGGGCGGGCACCTGGCGGCGGGTACCTGCCAGGTGCCCCACGACGAGGCGGCACGGGTCGAGCGCGAGATCGTCGACGCGCTCCGGACCCCACGTACGGTGTCGGTCTAGCGAAGTACTCGAGGGGCGGGAGAGAAACTCTCCCACCCCTCGTCCGCGGGTCGCGGGCCATGCCCAATGGACCCACCCGCCGGTCGTGCGCCGCGCCCCACGCGCGTCTCACGACGGTTTCCCACGTCCACCAGCGCGGGAGTCTCTCAGCCTTTGTAGGCCCACTTGCTGGTGCTGCCGCCGGCGGTCACCGGCTCCTTCTCCTCGGCCGCGGGCTCGTCCTTCGCGTCCTCGGTCTCGGCCTCGTCCTCGGTGGCCCGGTGCCGGCCGCGGAACATCATCACCGCGCCGAAGAGCAGGGCCAGCCCGGCGACGACCCAGCCGGCGATCGACCAGACCGACGGGCCGCGATCGGCGTCGGCGACGACCTGAGCGAAGTAGTCGCCCTCGGTCGGGCCGGCGTCGGTGCCGGTCGTCGCGGCGCCGCCGTGTCCGTGGCCCGGGGCCTGCCCGCCCGTGGTGTCGGGGGTCAGCGCCAGCGAGGCCGGCGGCATCGCCTGGCCGGGCTTGCCGTCGGCGTACGTCGTCGAGACGTCGAACTTCATCGAGCTGAGCGTGGGCAGCGGCCCGATCGCGACGGCCAGGTCGGTGCTCTTCCCGGGCGACAGGTCCTTGCCGGGCATCGCCAGCCAGGTGATCGACGCAGCCGTCTCGGTCGCCGCGTTGTCGCCGTGCAGGGTCGGCAGCGGCGTCGACAGGGTTCGCATCTCGATCTTCGGAGCCCAGTCGTCCACCGAGAGCGGATAGGCCTCGGCCAGCGGCAGGTCGGCCGGGAACCGGAGCGTGACCGTGTGGACCGGCCTGTCCCCGTCGTTGGTGACGTGCAGCGTCATGTTCTGTCCGCTGCCCTGGGGTGCGCTGGTCGGCGACACCGTCACGTCGGCCAGCGCGGGGCCGGCGACGAGCACGCCGAGGACTGCGGCGGCGGCGGGAAGGCCCGCACGGCGGGCCGGCTTGGAGTGCCTCACGAGGGGTAGTTCGGATCACGCGCGCCAAAGGTTCAACGCCCCCGAAAAGTTTTCCGCCGCCGGTGGCGGATGATGTCGGGATGCGTGACGTGACCATCGACGGCGACATGATCAGACTCGGCCAGTTCCTCAAGCTCGCCGACCTCATCGACACCGGTGGGGAGGGCAAGGTCCTGATCGCCTCGGGCGACGTGTCGGTCAACGGCGAAGTGGACACTCGCAGGGGCCGCCAGCTGCACCCGGGCGACGTGGTCGAGGTCTTCGGCAGGACCGCACGGGTGTCGTCCATGTCGGAGCTGTGACGTGCCCGGATAGCCGTCGGCGCACCCAGCGTGACGAACGGTTGACATCGCGTCGATCTCAGGCATCTACTGATGGCCGATGTGTTACTGGCGTCACGCCGTGGGGTAATGGCGCTGGGACCGACTACGCCTCGCCGGGGAGGCCAGATGCCACGCAGGCAGATGCGCGCCGTGCTCGCTGCCACCGCCGCGACCGTTCTCACCCTTACCGGGTGTGCTGGGTGGGGCGGTGGGCCCGGCGGCGGAGGATCGGACAGCGTCAATGTCCTGATGGTGAACAACCCGCAGATGATCGATCTGCAGCGGCTCACCGCGGCGAACTTCACCAAGCGGACCGGCATCAACGTCAACTTCACGGTGCTGCCGGAGAACGACGTCCGCGACAAGATCAGCCAGGAGTTCTCCAGCCAGGCCGGGCAGTACGACGTCGCCTCGCTGAGCAACTTCGAGATCCCGATCTACGCGAAGTCCCAGTGGATCGCGCCGCTCGACGATTTCGTCGCGGCCGACACCGCGTTCGACCAGAACGACATCCTCAAGCCGATGACGCAGTCGCTGACCGCGGATGACGGCAAGCTGTACGGCGAGCCCTTCTACGGTGAGTCGTCGTTCCTCATGTACCGCAAGGACGTCCTCGACGCCAACGGCGTGCGGATGCCCGCGAAACCGACTTGGCAGCAGGTCGCGGACATCGCCGCCCAGGTCGACAACAAGCAGCCCGGCATGCGCGGCATCTGCCTGCGCGGGCAGCCCGGCTGGGGTCAGATCTTCGCTCCGCTGACCACGGTGGTCAACACCTTCGGCGGTACGTGGTTCGAGAAGGACTGGACACCCAAGGTCAACGGTCCGGAGTTCACCGAGGCGACGAAGTTCTACGTCGATCTCGTCCGGGCGCACGGCGAGAACGGCGCCCCGCAGGCCGGCTTCACCGAATGCCTGAACAACCTCGTCCAGGGCAACGTCGCGATGTGGTACGACGCCACGAGCGCGGCCGGCTCGCTCGAGGCCGACGATTCGCCGGTCCAGGGCAAGATCGGGTACGCGCCGGCCCCGGTCGTCAAGACGGACAGCTCAGGCTGGCTCTACGCCTGGTCGTGGAGCATCCAGCAGGCCAGCGAGAAGAAGGACAACGCCTGGAAGTTCATCTCGTGGGCGTCCAGCAAGCAGTACGAGGAACTGGTCGGGCAGCAGGTCGGCTGGTCCAGCGTGCCGGCCGGCAAGCGCGCCTCGACGTACGAGAACCAGGAGTACCTGGGCGTCGCGTCCTCTTTCGCCGAGCCCACCAAGGCCGCGATCGAGGCCGCCGACCCGCGCAACCCGGGGGTGCAGCAGCGCCCCGCCATCGGCATCCAGTTCATCGACATCCCCGAGTTCACCGACCTCGGCACCCAGGTGTCGCAGTACGTGAGCTCGTCGATCGCCGGCCAGATGAGTGTCGACGAGGCGCTGGACCGAGGTCAGCGGCTCGCCGAGGACGTGGCCGAGCGCTACCAGTCCCGCCAGGAGGGTTAGGCATGACATCGGTCGCCGAACAGCCCGGGATACGAACCGGCAGCGCACCGCCGGCGCCGGGAGCCGCCCGCCGAGCGTCCGCCTGGGCCCGCCGCGCGCCGCTGCTGCCCGCGCTCATCTTCATGATCATCGTGACGCAGCTACCGTTCGTGGCCACGCTGGTCATCTCGTTCCTGGACTGGAACGCGTACTACCCCGAGGAGCGGGGCTTCGCCGGTTTCGACAACTTCACCCGGGTCTTCACCGACGTCAACATGCGCGACGCGGTGTGGACCACGATCCTGCTGACCGTCGGCGTGGTGCTGATCAGCCTGCTGCTCGGCCTCGGCATCGCGCTGCTGCTCGATCGCAAGTTCCGGGGCCGGGGCGCCGTCCGTACGATGATGATCGCGCCCTT
>DASRYP010000180.1:0-2368 GCA_035687165.1 Actinoplanes sp.
CGGATCGCCACGCGGTGGATGTGACGGTGGAGGCCGGTGCTTTCGGCCTTCCCCGGGGACTCTGGGACGAGCAGGAGCAGGCCGCCGCGGAGGAACGGCAGGAGGCGGTGCTGCATTATCTGGAGGCGTGCTGCACGGCACTCGACCCGGCCTATGCCGTCCTGCACTCCGAAGGCTCGACCCCCTTGCCGGGGGCCCTGGCCACCGGCCGTCAGATCGGCACCGACGTGTACGTTTCCCGGCGGCTCGGCCTGGGTTCGCGCTTGGCCGAGGTGGCCCGCCTGTCCGAGACGCGCGAGTGGTCGACCGGCACCTTCTACTCCGGCTGGTTTCTCGCCGAGGCCCCCGACCACGACGCGTTGCTCGCCGCCTGGGTCAGGCCTTCGTTGATCATCGGAGACCTGCTCGGCGCGCGGGTCTGAGACACCGGCGTCGCGCGGGTCTGCGACCGCGCGCCGAGCAGGCCTGAGACACCGGCGTCGTGCGGGCCGGGACAACAAGTCCCGGCTCGTCCGAACGGAAGGTCAGCCCGTGTTGCGCATGCCCGCGGCGATGCCGTTGACCGTGGTCAGCAGCGCCCGCTCCAGCGCCGTCGAGTCGGACGGCACGCGGCGCGAGCCCGGCGCCACCACGGACTGCCGGTCGGCCTCGCCCGCGTCGCGGTACTGCCGGAGCAGCGCCACCTGCAGGTGGTGCAGCGGCTCGAGGTACGTGTCCCGGACGCCCAGCGTGCGCTTGAGCTCGGGCTGGTCCTCCAGCAGCGACGACGTGCCGGTGATGGCCAGCACCTCGCGCACCGTCAACTCGTACTCCTCCTCGATCTTGGCGAAGATGGGGTGGAGGTCCGCGGGTACCAGGGTCTCGACGTAGCGGCGGGCGATCGTCAGGTCGGTCTTGGTCAGCATCATCTCGACGTTCGAGAGGAACGTCTTGAAGAACTGCCAGTTGCCGTACATCTCCTTGAGCTCTGAGGCGTGGCCCGCGTCACGGGCCGCGCGCAGGCCCGAGCCGACGCCGAACCAGCCGGGCACGATCTGCCGCGTCTGCGTCCAGCCGAAGACCCACGGGATCGCCCGCAGGCCGCCCAGACCGGCGTCGGCGTTGGGCCGCTTCGCCGGGCGCGAGCCGATGTTCAGCGCGCCGAGCAGCTCGGTCGGCGTGGCCGCCCAGAAGTACGCCGCCAGGTCCGGGTCCTCCACGAGCGACCGGTAGCGCGCGAACGCCGCGTCCGAGGCCGCGTCCATCGTGACGTCCCAGCGGGCGAGCCGGTCGAGGTCGACCGAGGGGGAGGTGTGCAGCAGGGTGGCCCGCAGCACCGCGGCCACCGTCAGCTCGAGGTTTTCCCGGGCCAGCGCGGGCAGCGTGTACTTGTCGGAGATGACCTCGCCCTGCTCGGTCACCTTGATCGCGCCGTCCAGCGTGCCGTACGGCTGGGCCAGGATCGCCTCGTGCGTGGGGCCGCCACCCCGGCCGACGGTGCCGCCGCGACCATGGAAGAGTCGCAGGCGTACGCCGTGCCGGGCCGCCACGTCACGCAGCGCGCGCTGCGCCTTGTGGATGCGCCACTGGCTGGTCATGATCCCCGCCTCCTTGTTGGAGTCGGAGTAGCCGAGCATGACCTCCTGCACGTCGCCGCGCGCCCGCACGATCTCGCGGTAGGCCGGCAGCGACAGCATCTCGTCGAGCAGGTCACCACCCGCGTCGAGCTCGGCCGGCGTCTCGAGCAGCGGCACGATGTTGACCCGTGCCCGCCCGGTGTGGATGTCGACCAGGCCGGCCTCGCGGGCGAGCACGGCCGCCGCCAGCACGTCGTCGACCCCCAAGGTCATCGAGATGATGTACGTCTCGATGACGTCGGCGCCGAACCTGTCCTGCACGTCGCGGATCGTGTTGAACACGTCGAACGTCTTACGCGCCGAGTCGGTGAGCGGGGTGTCGGCGCTGGCCAGTGGCCGTCGTCCGGTGAGCTCGGCGGCGAGCAGCTTGGTGCGGTCGGAGCGGTCGAGCGCCGCGTAGTCGTCCACCTCGCCGACCTGCGCGTACATCTGTTGGAGCACCTCGTGGTGCTTCTCGGCGTGCTCGCGGACGTCGAGGGTCGCCAGCTGCAGCCCGAAGGCCGAGACCGTCCGGATCGCGGTGGCGACCACGCCGACGGCGGTGAGCTGGCCGGAGTTGCGGGCCAGCGAGGCGCGGATCAGCTCGAGGTCGCTGATCAGCTCGTCGCTGCCCAGATAGTCGCGGCCGAGCACGTGCGGGGTGTCGTTGCGCAGCCGGGACCGCGTGTTCGCCAGCTTCGCCTTGATCGCCCGCAACTTGAGCCGGTAGGGCTCCTCGGCGTTCGTCCGGCGGAAGCGCGGCGCGATCTCGG
>DASRYP010000181.1:0-7469 GCA_035687165.1 Actinoplanes sp.
CTACGCGTCCTGACCCGACGCGCCTACGGCTACGCCAGCCCCAACGCCCTCATCACCATCGCCGACCTCACCCGCGGCGGCCTCTGTCCACAACTACCCGGCAGATGATCAAGAAAACTACCCACGAAAACAGCAGGAGAGCCAAAAAACTGCGCTCGTTCAGGTGCCGGGTGACGGGAGAGTCCACATGGTCCAGGTGGGCTCGGTCCGTGGGGCGGGCGTGTCTTGACCTCGATGGACGGTCCGCCGGAGGGGTCCGGTGGGAGGCGGCCCACGCCGCTCTGGCAAGCGCGGATCAAGAATCGTCGCGGCGACGTGCTGGGCGCGGGCGTCCTCGTCACCGAGCGCCACGTGGTCACCTGCGCCCACGTCCTGAACGACAAGGCGAACGCCACCGATCCCGCGCCGACCGAGACCTTCGACGTCGACTTCCCGCGGGCCGCCGCGGGTGGTTGCCGGTCACTAAACACAACGGACGGACTTTGTGCACAAGGGTTCCCTGCTCACGGCGGTTCTCGTGGGCTTACTCACGGCGGGTTGCAGCACGTCGACAACGCCCGATCCGACCACTACCAGACCATTGACCGTGATCACAGTCACGCCTTCAGAATCGGAAGTGTCGCCGCCTGCCAGCGCGCCGCCCCCTGGCAGCAGCCTGGCCGGCAACGCCGCTGGTCTCCCCATCGGTCAAGGCCCGATACCGGGTGCGACGGTCGACGCGGTCGCGGGCGCCTGGGCGAAGTACTGGCACGCCTCGCCTGTCGACACGACGGTCCTGGGAACCCGCTCGACCAGGCTCAACGTCGATTTCCCGGCGGCGCACGGCAAACTGTTCATGGCGGTTGCCCGCCAGGGCTCGAGCGCAGCCGTAACGCACCTCTACTGCGAGATCACCGATAAGTCGCGCGGGCCACAGCAACACGTCGCAATGACGCGCAAGAATGAGCAACGCCTGATCGCCGGCTGCCCCGGGCCAGTATTGAACGCCGACGAACGTAAGCAGGTCGCCGACTTCGTGGCCAAGCACGACAAGCCCGACGCGCTGATCTCATGTGGTGTGCCCGGCAAAACCGCCAAGGGGCAATGCTGGTTCTCCGATCACCGGATCGATCTCGCCCGATTCCAACTGGTGGTACAGACCTCGCCGACACAGTTCAGGCTCAACGTGCTCGGACGCAAAGGCTCGGCCTAGGCCTGCAGCGGCCAAACGAGGCTGCGGCATTTCTGCGTTGCCGCAGGTAATCCGCAAGCCGTCGTTGGCTTGACAGGCGGTCCGCAAGCACGTGTCGCGCGATGCCGCGTCTACGTACCGTAAGTCGGCCCTTCGCCACTGGGGGTGGCGGGCCCCAAGCCTGATCGCCGGTCGTTGTTATCGGGGGTTTTCAGGGGATCACCCAAACCAGATAGAAAATGTAGGGCCGTGGCCAGAGTCTCCGCTGCCGCCACATTGCTCGCCCAGGGATATCCGGGATCGGTCTGGCTGACCGGACAGCAGCCCTCCCGGACGCTCCGGCGGGGCCGGTACACGCACGAGTCGATCACCCACCCGGGCAAGATGCTGCTCACCATCGCCCGCTACGCCATCAACACCTACACCGACCCCGGGGACCTCGTCCTCGACCCGATGGCCGGCATCGGCACCACTGTGGTCGAAGCCATGCACCTGGACCGCCACGGCGTCGGCGTCGAGTACGAAGACCGCTGGGCCGCCCTGGCCGCCGTCAACATCGCCCTCGCCGAAAAGCAAGGGGCCTCGGGCACCGGCGTCATCTACACCGGCGACTCCCGGAACCTGCCGACGCTGCTGCCGCCGCCGGTGCGGGGCACGGTCGCCCTCGTGATCACCTCACCGCCGTACGGGTCGTCCACCCACGGCCACGTCCGTACCCCCGGCCCACGGCGCGGCAAAGTCCGCAAGCTGAACCACAGCTACGGCGGCAGCGACAACCTCGCCTACTGCGACCACGACACCCTCGCCCAAGGATTCACCGACATCCTCGCCGGATGCCGCGCGGTCCTCCGCCCCGGCGGACACCTCGTCGTCAGCGCCCGCCCCTACCGGCGCCACGGCGAACTCATCGACATCCCCGGCATGGTCGTCGCCGCCGGACAAGCCGCCGGGCTCGAACTGGTCGAAGAGTGCGTCGCCCTGATGGCCGGCGTGCGCAACGGCGTACTCGTACCCCGGGCATCGTTCTTCCAGCAGAAGAACGTCCGTGACGCCACCGCCAACGGCGACCCGCAATGGATCCCCCAGCACGAAGACGTGATCATCCTGCGTCTCGGACTCAACAGCCAGCACGACTCCACACGAAGTGGGCCCACCCCCGCCGCCGTTTATGACGGCCACAGGCTTGATCCCTTCACCACGAACCACGTGGATCGACGTCCATACCCGGCGCACCCCGCGAACGACAACCCCGGCGGCGCCGTCACCGACACCCGGTCCTACCCGGACCGGGACGCCGAAAGGACACCCGATCCATGCCCGCCCTACTCACGCCCCATCCCGGGGTCCGCACAGCCCGACACCAGCGACCGCCGACAGCGCACGGATGCCGACGGGTCACGCCTCCCGTCCGGAACGTCCGACACGACAGGCCGCCCATGACCGGCCCGACCGCCGAGTGGCGGCCCGACCCGCTACTGACCATTGACGACGTCGTTGCCTGGCTGCAGAAGCCCAAGAACACCCTCTACGCATGGCACAGCCGAGGCAAAGGACCGCGCGCCATTCGTGTCGGCAACACCCTGCGCTACCACCGCAGCGAAGTCGAACGCTGGCTCGACGCCCACACCGACCCGGAAGGCTGAGCCATGGCCCGCCCCCCGCTACCCGTCGGAACCTGGGGCAACATCCGCACCGAACAACTCGGCCCCAACCGTCACCGCGCCCGCGCCCGGTTCCGCGACTACGACGGAAAGACCCGCGACGTCGAAGCCACCGGCCCCACCGGACCGGCCGCTATCCGGGCGTTGAAGGAGAAGCTTCGTGACCGTGTCGCCCCTAACGACGACGAGATCACCAGAGAGACCCATGTCAGCGTGCTCGCGAGCCTGTGGCTCGAAGAAATTACCGCGGAGGAACGTCTCACGCCGCAGACCATGGACAGGTATGAGGGCAGCGTACGCACTGCGATCGTTCCAGCCTTGGGCAAGCTGCGCATCCGAGAAGCCGGCGTCGGTCGCCTCGACAAGTTCCTGCGAGAGATCGCTAAGGACCACCCTGCCGCTGCCAAAGGGGCGAAAGTCGCACTCACCCAGATGTTCGCCTTGGCGGTACGCCGGGGAGCGCTGGCGACCAACCCCGTCCGCGACACCGGTCGACTCCGCAATCCACGGCGCAAGGTTGTCGCCCTCGGAGCAGAGCAATTGGAGGGCGTCCGCGCGGCCATCCAAAAGTGGCAGCAGCCCACCCCCGGCAAGTCCGGGCCCCGGCCAACCGGCGACTTGGCCGACATCGTCGACCTCATGATCGCCACCGGCGCCCGCATCGGCGAAATCCTCGCGCTCCGGTGGCAGGACATGGACCTCGGGGCCGAGAAGCCGACCTTGACCATCTGCGGCACGATCGTTTACGTCAAGGGCAAGGGCTTCTTCCGGCAAGGCTGGACGAAGAGCGACGCCGGATTCCGAACAGTTGTCCTGCCTCGGTTCGCGGTCGGGGTGCTCATGACCCGCAAGCTCACTGCCGCCGACAACTCCTTCGATGCGATCTTCGTTTCCCGGCGTGGCACCTGGCTGTCCCCGCACAACGTACGCCGCCAGTGGCGCCAAGCCCGCGCCGACACCGGCCTCGAATGGGTCACCCCGCACACCTTCCGCAAGACCGTAGCCACCCTCATCGACAAGGAGGCAGACGCCGACCGCGCTGCCGCGCAGCTAGGCCACGGCAGCAAGGAGATCACCAAGAAGCACTACATCGACAAGCCGGCCCTCGCCCCGGACAGCTCGGATATCCTCGAGCAGCTCGGCGCCGGTTAGACAACGACCGACCAGCGGCTCCGCCCGAGCCTCCGGGTCGCGTTGGGATGCACACACGGTGCCGACGTAGTTCCGACGTGCGCACATCGAACTGGATCGTCCGCAGGCGTTACTGGGGGTTTTCGGGGGGAAGTTCAAAACCGCATAGACGAAAATGAGGCCCTGGTCAGCGTTTTCGCTGGTCAGGGCCTCGGCTATGTGCCCCCGGTAGGAATCGAACCTACGACACACGGTTTAGGAAACCGATGCTCTATCCCCTGAGCTACGAGGGCCTGCGGCCCATATCGTACCGACCTGGGGATACTCACGAGTGCCCGGGCGTCCCAACCGGTGCCATCCGGTGCCAACGGGCGTGCCTGCGGTGACTTCGCCGCTGGTCGGAGCACGCGCGGAGCATTTTCGGAGCGCGCTCGGAAAGGCATGCCCAGCAGTGCCAGCGGGTGCCCGGCGCCGACCTCGTGTGTTCGCTGCTCGCCGAGCACATCCGGAGCGTTCGCGATGTCTCTGATCAGGGAAAACGTCTTCCCCAGGCGACTTGACCTTCGAGAACTGTCACGCGATGGTTCGTGCACCGGTACCGCGGGGTGCGCCTCCTGCGGCAGCGACGCCGGGCACCTCGCGCACGAGGTGCCCGGCACGTGGTCTTCTTTACGCGTCGCCGTCTGCAGTTCCGGGGCCGCCAGTGGGCGCGAATCGTCCGGTGACTCGGCCGGGTGTTTCGGCCAGGTGCTTCAAGCGACGGTTGCTGTCGAGGACCTGCTTGGCGACTCGAGCGCCGAGCTGCTCCTTGCGCGAGCTGGCGTAAGTGGCGAGGGTCGTGACCATGTCAGGCCATCCGTTGACCACGAAACTGGTGAGTGCGCCCACGCCGGCCGCAAGAAGTAGGTCGATGGCATCATCGACGATTCGGGAGTGCGCCCGAACTCCGGCGCTGCGGGCGGCGTCGACGGCGGTGTCGAGGGCCCTGGTCTCGCTCGTTCGATGAGGAAGATCGACCATTTCCGCCAAGACCGCAGTCCGCACCAGGCGGACGTTGTCCGCCCAGAGGCGGATCCGCCGGTCGACGTCTCGTTCCGCGAATCCGCTGGCCCAGAGCAGTTGGGCCATGAAACGCTCGCTATTGGTCAGTTCGTACGGGACGGGCGGAAAGTCCGCCTCCGCGAGCTTCGGCAGCATCGGAGCGCGGACCGGGTGGTGCATGACCTGGATGCCGGCGCTGCAGGCGACGAGATCGTGGTACCGGCCGCGAAGCAGGATGGACAGCACATGGGCCCGGCTCACCAACTCGTACAAGTCACTGTCAGTGCCGAGCGTGGCCGCCTCCGCGGAGTGCTCCCAGGCCTGTACCAGCTCTTGGTCGCCGACTTCAAGGACCGCGGACAGCGGCGCACGAAGGCTGAGGTCGAACAAGCCGCCGACCCGCAACGTCGTTGCCTCTCGGTTGGCTCCCAAGGCGGTAGCCAGCCACTGGTCAAATCCACACTTCGGTCCGTACAGCTTGTCGGGGTCCGACACGCAGGTGTCGACGATCTCGCGGAGTCGGGTCGTGTTGTCTTGTGCCCACTGGCTGACGTCGGCAGCGGTGCGGTCCATCGTGTCGGCTGGCAATTGCGCACCGTCGACGAGGTCGGTGACTGCCATCCGTAGGACGTCATGGGGTCCCTTGGTGGATAGGCGTCTGCTACCTGGGCTCGGCAGGACCCGGAACTGTCGCCCGTGGACGATGCCGCAGGTGGCTTGGATGCTCGACACCGCTGACCAGCGGTAGGCATCGCGCATGGGACCGGCGTAGCTGTTCGCCACCTCGGTGAGACTCGCCCAATCGATGAAGCCCTGAGCCACCCGGTCCTCCATCTGGCGGTGCCCGTCGTCCTGCTTTGACAAGCTTGCGGGAAAACGCGATCTTCACCCTCTGCTTCCACTTTATCCCCGGCTGTCACCGCTGGGTGGAACCATGGGGTTTGTGGCACCCGGCCCGCCGAGTATGGGAGACATCGACATGCCCCTGCATCACAGCGTCCAAGCAGGTTGCGTCCAAGCCTTACACGAGGTTGAACAGGTCACCCGCGAGATGACATGGCAGCCTTGGGAAGAGTTGCCGGCGCTGCTGCGTCAGGCTCGTGCCGTCTTCGCCGTCGGTAACGGGCGCAGCGGGTTCGTGGTTCGCATGGCCGCCATGCGCCTGATGCACGTCGGCCTGGCCGCGCATGTCGTGGGAGAAACGACGACGCCTGCCATCACCGCCGATGATGTCTTGATCGCGGTTTCGGGTTCAGGCTCGACCAACGCCATCGTCTATGCGTCCCGGCAGGCCGCCAACAGTGGAGCAACCGTCATCGCGGTCACCGCGAACCCCGACTCGGAGCTGGCCAAGATCGCCAAGATCGTTCTGCTGATCCCCGCGCCGGAGAAGACGAACCACGACGACGCCCGGGGCTCTCAGCAATACGCCGGCTCCCTGTTCGAGCAGGTTGTGCTGTTCGCCTTCGAAGGGGTCTTCAACGCACTCTGGCAAGCAAGCGGAACCGACGCCGCAAAGATGTACAAGCGCCACGCGAACCTCGGCTGACCGGTCGCTTCGGGCGCGAGACCCACTGTCTGCTACGCCAGGCGCACCATGACCGACGATGCCGCCGCGAAATTCTCTACCGCCTCGTCCAGGCTCTGCACCGCGTTCTGGAGAAAGTCGGCATCGCGAGCCACGACGGCGACCAGCACTTGCTGTCGTGCCAGTTCCAACTCCGACAAGGCGGCTTTCACCTCCGCGGAAGAGGTGCCGGCCCGAAGCGCACGGACAGCGGCACGGTACCGCGGGTCGTGATCGGCCAATCTAGCCAACGAAGGGGGCCTGCCTGCCGACGGTGCGATAGCACCAGACCGCAGGTCCTCGGAGGAGCGGATCACCTCGACGGCCAGTTGTTTCGTCCGCAGCCCGCCGGCTACTATCCGCCGCTCGGTCCTGCGCCGAAGGATCATCGCGGCTACCGCGGCCACGGCAACCCCGGCGACGACGAAGATCAGACCAGCTCGATCGGGCACTCCGGACCGCCCCTTCCAGGTCATCCTCGTATTGGCCCTGGCTCCGACTGTACTGACCAGCTCTCAACTTCCCGACACGGTCTTCCACAAACGCGCTCAAGCAAATCGGTCACCGACTCGGGGGGCAGAGAACCGCGCCAACTGTTCCGCACGTCTATACCTAGTCCTTCGACATCTAGTCTAATACATCGCCAGTAGGTCCGCCGAAACGCCGGCGTCGGGGGTCAGCGCCTTGTGGCAGGTTCCCGCTCCGGCCTGACCTGGACACCTGGACCGGGCTGTCCACGTCCCTCGAGATCGCAAGACCAGGTGAGGGCGCCACTCGGTCGCCGTGGATACGTTGATCCTGACCCGGCCTACTCGAGCCTTCCCTACGCCGAGGTCGCCGGCGTGGGTGACCGGGCTCGCTAAAGTCGGGGATCCGCATCGATACGCCGGCCGTCGGG
>DASRYP010000182.1:0-18516 GCA_035687165.1 Actinoplanes sp.
GACCAGGCGAACGGCGCCACCGTGCCCAGGGCCGCCGCGACAGCGAGCAGCGACCACGCCAACGGCCGGGCCGGTCGGTGCGCGCGCAGACCCGTCAGCACGGCCGCGGTCGCGCCGCCCGCCGTGACGCCGTAGACGGCCAGTTCGCCGGCCATGCCGAACGTGGGTGCGAGCGCCCCGATCAGCAGGGTCGCGGCGATGATCCACCACCACCAGCCGTGGACGCGGCTGAGCCGCGCTACCGCCTCTGCGGGCACCGGACCGCCTTTCGTACTCGACCGACCCAGTTTTCGGCGATCTTGCCGGCCGTTTCGCACATTCTCGCGCCGTACGGGCGCCGGGGTCGCCGATTGACGATACGGGTCACCGGTTGCGGGTCGGGGACTCGCTGATGTCCTTCAGGGTGAGCGCGTCGATCACGTTCTTGTCCGCGTTCCACTTCTGCAGGGTCGAACCGTCGCAGTCCGCCACGTAGATCTTGCTGATCTTGTTGACGGCCTGGAAGAGGTCGTTCGGGGTGGCGTTCGGGTCGCGCGGTTGCAGGCATTTGCCGTTGACGTCGAGGATCCGGTAGCTCGTGACGTAGAGCTTCGTGCGGCCGTACACGGTCCAGTTCTGTGCGGTGCTGCTGTCGCAGGGCTTGGTCGTGACATACATGGAGACCGCCGTCGACAGCGGGCTCTGCAGGCAGTACCGCACGCCGGTCGTGGTGTAGGTGGTGGAGATGGTGCCACCGGCGAAGTTCAGCTCGGTCGCCTTCGTCGCCGGGTCGGTCACCTCGGGCAGGACCGGCAGCGTGAACCGCTGATTCCAGAGGACCTTGCTCGGGTTGGGATTCTGCTTGCACGGCCAAGCGATCATGTGCGACGCGAGCGGGACCCCGCCGGTGACGTCCAGGCAGCGGCCGAACTGGTTGTAGTTGATCAGTTGGCCGATCGACCGGCCGACGTCTGAGTCAGCCTGGCCGGCGCCGACGTTGGCGTCGGCGGAGAACGTGTCGGCGTTGTTGTACGTGCCGCCGCAGACCCGCGTGCTGATCAGGTTGCTGTCGGGTTTGTTTGGGTCTTGCACTCGGAAGCAGAACGTGTCGAGGTCGGTGCCGGCCGTGTTGGTGCCGACGAGATTGGCCGCGTTGTTGAAGCTCCACTGCTGCCGGTAGATCGCCGGCTTGCCGGTCTGGCAGGGCTGCAACAGCACCGCCGCGAGTAGCACCGTCTCCTTCGAGGCGAAGGCGCTGCCGGCGTCCAGGCACATGCCGTACGGGAGCAACTTGGTCTGCGACGAGATCAGCACGAACTGCAGGGTGGAGGTGTACGCCCAGGTCTGCGCCGTGTTGCCGGAGCTGCACATCTGCATCTTCGCCGGGGTGCCGGGGGCGGGGTCACCCGAGCCCGCGTCGATGCAGAGGTCGTTGAGCGTCGTGCTGCCCCGAAAGACGTGGACGAGCCCGCCGAGGATGTTCGTGTTCACCAGGTGGAAGATGTAGGTACCGGTCAGGGTTCGTTTGGCGATGTCGCCGCCGTAGCTCGCGGTGCCGACCGACGTGAAGACGGCGTAGAACGGGACGTCCCGGGCACCGGTTTCCGCGGTGCACGGCACAGTGTGCGCCGCCGGCCAACCAGTGTCCTGCCAGTGGCCCTGCGGGTCGGAGTCGTAGTAGACGACGGACACGACCCAGTCGCCCGGGTTACCGTTGCCGACCGATCCGCTGATCGGGTCGCACTGGAGTTTCGCCCGATCACCCACGGTCTCGTCGGTCACGATGTCGACCTTGGTGGAGCCCCTGATCTGGGCCAGGCCCGCCTCCAGGCCGGACTGCGCCGCGTGCAGCGCCAGCACCCGCCGGGAGTCGTACCCAGCGCTGCGGATCTGGCTGATCACCATCGTGCCGAGCGTGCCGCTGAGGGTGAGCCCCACGAGCACCACGAGCATCGCGAGCGGCATCGAGCCGCGGTCGCCGGCGAGGTAGCGCCACCGGCGGCTTCTCACGACCTGACCCCCCGGGCCTCGACGCAGGTCGCGGCGTTCGGGTTTCCGGTTGTCGAGGTCGCGACCTCGGCCGACGTCGCGTTGAGCGCGGTGAAGGTCACGTTGGTCTCCCGGGTGGCTCCGTTGCGGCCAGAATCCGACGGACCACGACCGCCCCCACCGACCACGGAGGACATGGCGAGCGTCAGACGTTGGTATCGGAAGCCGATCAGCGAACCCTTGTCGGCGGGGACGACGGTGAAGGGAAAGGGGGTCGTCGCGACGACGTCGGTCGCCAGCACGGTCCACGCGGTGGGCGTGAGCGGGTCGACGTTCTTGGTCCACTGGCGGCGTTGGAGCTCCCGAGTCACGGTGTTGACCCGAAGCTCGACGCAGGTGTCGACATTGCTGGCGCTGAGCAGGTACTCGACGTGCCAGCAGGTTCCCGCCTGCGGCCAGCAGTCCACCAGCGCGGGGTCGCTGACGCTGCGGGCGTACCGGATCTCCTGATCGAGCCGCACATACATGGTCTCGATCTGGCGCTGGGCGTCGAAGGAGCTCTCCACGGTGTTGGTGGACCGGTAGATCTGATTGATCGCGGCCGTGAACAGTGCGCCCACGATCGTCATGATCGACATCGCGACCACGACCTCCACGAGCGATACACCGTCGTCGTCGCGCAGCCGGAGCATCAGGGGATCACTCTCCAGGTCAACGTCTTGCTCAGAGTGCCGCCCGCGGTGTCGGTCACCTTGACCACGACGGAGAACAACCCGGTGGCCTGCGGCGTGCCGGTGATGACGCCGGTTGTCGGGTCGAGGACCAGCCCGGTCGGCAGGTTCGTGGCGGCCCACAGCACATAAGGCCGGATGCCTCCGGCGGCGGCCAGGGTCACTGCGGTGATCGGCGTGTTGACCTTCGTGTTGGCCTGGTTGCTGGAGGTCACGGAGAGGGCGGCCACGACCCAGTTGAACTGTTGCTGGCTCGCCTGGCCGTACCTGTCGGTCACGACTACTGTCACGGTGTTGGTCCCGACCGCCGTCGGGGTGCCGCTCACGATGCCGGTGCTCGCGTCGAGCGTGAGGCCGGGCGGGAGACCCGAGGCGCCCCAAGCGCCGGCGTTGGCCGTCCATGTGTACGGGGCCGTGCCGTACTTGACGATGAAGGTCTTCGTATACGCCACCCCACCCGGGGTCGTCAGGTTGCCCGGTGCCGTCATTACCGGCAGCGCATTGATCACCCAGCTGAAGCTGACGGAGCTCTCCTGCTTGTAGGCGTCGGTGACGGTGACCTTGGCCGTGGCAAAAGTGCCAGTGACGCCCGGGGTGCCGCTGACGGTTCCGGTGGCCGGGTCGATGGCCAGTCCGGGCAGGCCGGTCGCCGACCACGTATACGGAGTCTGTCCGCCGGACGCGGCGAACGCGAGACTCAGCGGCACGCTGACGTCGTTGGTCTGGGGGCCCGGCGTGGTGGTGAGGGAGAGTGGCGTGAGCTTCTCGTTCGACTTGAAGAGCGGCTCCTCCGTGGTCTTCGCGATGAGCGCGGAGGTGACGTACGAGCAAGCGTCGTCCTGGCAGTATTTGTCGGTCCAGGTGACGGCGATGATGACCCGGTAGAACGCGGGCCCGGCCGCGCCCGGGGTGCACCCGCCGTCGGTGCCCTGGTTGCAGGATCCGATGTACCACCGCTGCCGGAACTCGATCCCGTTCAGGATCAGCTTGCGGAAGGTGGTCGGCAGGGGAGCGGTCGCCCCGGCGCCGGCGGCCGCGCTCTCGTCGTACTCGAGGGTGTCGGTCAGCAGGCTCACGACGCCGGGGACCGGGTTGGCCCACTGGTCCTCGGAGCTCGCCAGGTCGCGCCCGGTGAGCATGGCGCTGACCTGCAGGGCGCGGGTGCGCTCCATCGCGTCGCCGGCGGCCTGGATGGCGGCCTGCCGGTCGCCCTGGAGATTGATGACCCGCAGGCTGACCACGAAGAACGAGGTCAGCGACAGCATCACGACCGAGATGATCGCGATGCCGACGAGCACCTCGATCATCGTGAAACCGTCGTCCCGGCGGCGCCGGCGGAACACGGCACGCACACGCTCCTCCTTTCTCCAGGAGATCGGGTCGGCGACCGGGTACGGAAACCAGTCATAAGCCCCATCGGCCGGAAAGTCCGTTCATCAAGCGATCCGGCCCACCTCGTTAGCGATCGGGGGGCGGCCCGGTAAGTTCTCGGCGTGGCACGAGAACTCGACGATGCGCGACCGCCGGTGGACACCGTTTCGCTGGACTACTTCACCGGCCTCTACCTGGCCAAGGACGACCCCTGGGACCTGGCGACGAAATGGCACGACCGCCGCAAGTACGCGGTCACGGTGGCCAGCCTCCCGCGGGAGCACTACCGCAGCTGCTACGAGCCGGGCGCCTCGATCGGGCTGCTCACCCGCCTGCTCGCGCCCCGCTGTGCCGAGGTCCTGGCGGTCGACTCGGTGGACTCGGCCGTCGAGCAGGCCCGCGAGATCGTCGCCGACCTGCCCAACGTCCGGGTCGAGCGGGCCAACCTGCCGGCCGAGCTGCCCGACGCCACGTTCGACCTGATCGTCGTGGGGGACCTGCTCTACTACTTCAGCGAGGCCGACCTGCACGTCACGCTCGACGGGCTGGTGCGGCGCCTCGAGGAGGGCGGGGACATCGTGGCCGTGCACTTCCGGAACCGGGGCGACGGCGGCGCCTACGACGGCTTCCAGGTGCACGAGGCGCTGGCCGCACGCCCGGGGCTCGACCGGGTCGTGCACCACGAGGACGAGTGGTTCCTGCTCGACGTGTTCCGGCGCACAGTGTCGCGGTAAAGGCTGATGGGTACGTTCGGGGCTGTCCACATTTGCGAAGGGGCGGCTCACATGGCGATCGCAATCTCGATTCTCGACCTCGCGCCGATCGGCGGCGGCCAGACCGCGCGCGAGAGCTTCGAGGTCAGCGTGGAGCTGGCCCGGGCGGCGGAGCGTACGGGCTACGTGCGGGTCTGGTACGCCGAGCATCACAACATGCCGGTCATCGCCTCCTCGGCGACGAGCGTCGTGATCGGCTACGTCGCCGCGCACACCGAGCGCATCCGCCTCGGCGCCGGCGGCATCATGCTGCCCAACCACTCGCCGCTGGTGATCGCCGAGCAGTTCGGCACGCTCGGCACGCTCTACCCGGGCCGCATCGACCTCGGGCTCGGCCGCGCGCCCGGCAGCGATCAGAACACGATGCTGGCGCTGCGCCGCGACAACAGCTCGGCCGACACGTTCCCGCAGGACGTTCTGGAGCTCAGCGGCTACCTCACCGGCCACTCGCGGATCCCCGGCGTGGAGGCGGTGCCGCGGCCCGTCGAGCCCGTGCCGCTCTACATCCTCGGCTCCTCGCTCTTCGGCGCCCAGCTCGCCGCCCAGCTCGGCTTGCCGTACGCGTTCGCGTCGCATTTCGCCCCCGACGCCCTGCACCAGGCGGTCGACGTCTACCGCTCGGCGTTCCGCCCGTCCGAGCAGCTCGCCGCGCCGTACGTGATCGCCGGGGTGAACGTCTTCGCCGCCGATTCGTACGAGACCGCTGAGGACCAGCGCGTCCGGGCCTATCGGTCGCGCACCAGGTCGTTCATCACCCGGGGGAACCGTGGGGCCAACTTCACCGACGCCGAGATCGACGAGTTCCTGGCGTCCCCGGCCGGCCTCGGACTGGCCAACATGACCAAGTACACGGCGGTCGGCACCCCCGTGGAGGTCCGGGAATACCTGCTGAAGTTCGCCGCGGAGGCGGGCGCCGACGAAGTGATCACCGCGCACCACGCGTCGAGCGTGGCCGACCGAGTGCGTTCGGTAGAACTGACCGGCGAAATCATGAACGCTTCCTAATGGGTGTTCATCGTCACGCCTGACGCTTTTGTTTCCGTTAATGAAACACTCCGTCACCAACGATCGAAATGTGTGACACAGGTCGCTGACTAAATCGGTCATCAGCGCATTATCGTGACGGTGTCCTACGTCACTGAGCTGCGCATCCACACCCTCGGTGGCGGGGCTGGCGGCAACCACGCCTTTTCTGGGCCTAGGATTCTTTGAATTCGGAGAACCTGATCCGAGCGGACGTGGCCGAGGGGTGGAACGAAGCTATGGTCGACCGACCGATCCGCGAGTGGAACGGCCTGACCATTCCCGACCCGGGTCTGTACAAGCTGGACGACGGTCACAAACGGCTCGGCTTTGTCGCTCAGCACATGATGGTGAGCCCGGTCCGCGGTGAGTTCGCCCGCGGCAGCGCCACCATCGACGTCGCCGAGGACCCGATGCGCTCGTCGGTCACCGCCTCGATCGACACCACCAGCATCACCACCCACAACCCGGACCGCGACACCCATCTGTCGAGCCCCGAATTCCTCGACGTGGCCCGCTACCCGACGATGGATTTCCGCAGCACCGGGGTGAAGTGGCGGGAGAGCAACGACGACATCTTCCTGTGGGCCCGGCTGCGCAACAATCCGCTGTCGCGCCGACCCAACGCGGCAGCGGTGCCCGCGGCCAAGCCGAGCGGCAAGTTCGTCGTCACCGGCCTGCTCACGATCAAGGACGTGACCCGCCCGGTCGATCTCGACGTCGAGTACGGCGGCGCCCGCCGCGACCCCTACGGGCGCGACATCTTCGGGTTCAGCGCCTCGGCCGACGTCGAGCGCGAGGACTTCGGCCTGGTCTGGAACGTGGCCCTGGAGGCCGGCGGCTGGCTGGTCGGCAAGACCGTGCGCATCGAGATCGCCGGCGAGGCTGTCCTCTCCACGGACAGCTGACGAACCCGCGAACCGGGCGTCGCCTTCGGCGCGCTGACAGTGGCGCTGCCCGGCGATCGAAGGGGGATCGCCGGGCGCTCAGGCGGTGCCGGTCAGCCGACGCGCTCGATCACCGCGCGGCGGATCAGGAACTTGCCGGGCTCGCGGACCTGCTCGAAGGCGGCGTCGTTGAGCAGGACGCAGCTCCCGGACGGCGTCTCCACCTTGACGGTGATGCTCTTCTTGTTGTCCAGGTTGGTGACCTTCAGGACGGTGCCGAGCGGGAACGTGCCGCTCGAAGCGAACGGAGCACCCGCCTCGCCGGAGAGCGTGACAGTCGAGCCCTGGCATACGACCTCGCCCGTTCCCGTCCCAGCGGCGGGAGGGTCGGCCGCAGGTGACTTGGTGGCTCCGCCGGCCTGGTTGCCGCCCGGCTTCCCGCCGGCTTGGTTGCCGCTCGGCTTGGCGGCTGCGCCGGGGACCTCGGCGGCCACGTTCGCGGTGCAGCCCGCGACCGCGCGCCGCTGGTTGATCAGATCGACCACAGCCTGGCGGTTGGCGATGCGGGCTTCCGACTGGACGTCCGGCGCGGCTCGCTGGCCCGCGATGAACTCAAGGTTCTGCCGCAGCACCTGGTCGAGCCCGGCGCAGTTCTCGCCCGCGCTGCTCATCCCGGTACTCACGGCGAACGCGCCACCGGCCAGCACCACCGCGGACGCTCCCAGCACGACCTTGCGGGTCGTCGAGGACATCTTGTGCGGCCGGGTCCGATACATCTTGATGCTCCTTGCTGTCGGGGCTGCGTGCCTGTGCAGTACCGACAACTACGATTCCCACCACGCCGGTGGATGAGGGTCGTACCTTAAAGATCCTTAAATCGGTCGCCGCCCGTAGGCCGGCCCACCCCGGCAGGCCTACGGGCGGCGGTTCCGTGTCCGCATGTCCCCGGACGGGGACATGTGGACCGGCCTCACCACGGTCAACAATGAGAGACGTCTGTGGGTAACGCCAGCCGCCAGGTTGTGGATTTCGACGGGCGGACCGCGTGGCGGGTCCGCGGGCAGTGTCGCCGCCGTGCCACCGACGGGAGCTGGGGGGATTTGCCGCGGCGCACCGAGCCCTACCGCACCCACGAGACCGTGGCGCCGCACCGCGACTTGAACCTCACGATGATCCGCAACGGGATCGGCAGCAGCACTGGATCGGCAGCAGCAATCGCGTGACCGCCAGGGCTGACGTCTCGTGAACTCGGCGGTTCCGGTCCGCCAGCCGGAGCCGCCTTCCTCCCCCCGGCGGCCGTGAGCAACTCGCGCGGCGCGAAGATCGGCGGCACGTTCGGAAGCGCCGCACCAGGCACCCGCCACCCGGCCGCCGCCCTCCCCCCGGGCGAAGCCGGGTGGCGGGACTGATCCGGGGGCGGGGACGCGGCGCGCGGCTCAGTGGTCCGGGGGCTCAGTGGTCCGGGGGCTCAGTGGGGGCGGCGGCTGCGCGGGCGGTTGTCGGCGACCGTGTGCAGAACTATCGTGGCGTCGTCGCCGGGGTTTCGCAGCGTGGGAAGAACCACGGTGGCGTCCAGCTCGGTCGGGTCGGCTCGGCGGGAGCGCAGGCGCTGCCAGACGAAATAGCCGACGCCGATCACCACGCCGGCGATGACGACCTTCTGGAAGACGCCGGCGTAGCCCTCGACGCGGTGCCAGTTCTCGCCCAGGACGAAGCCGGCCGACACGAAGAGGGTGTTCCAGATGAAACTGCCGAGCGTCGTCAGGAGCGTGAACTTCCAGAAGTTCATGCGTTCGACGCCGGCCGGCAGCGAGATGAAGCTGCGGAACAGCGGGACCATGCGGCCGAAGAAGACCGCCTTGGTGCCGTGCTTGGCGAACCACTCCTCGCACCGGTCGAAATCCTGCACCTTGACCAGCGGGATCATTGCCACCAGGCGGCGGGTGCGCTCCCGGCCGAGCAGGGCTCCCGCCCAGTAGACGACGATCGCGCCCAGCACCGAGCCCAGCGTGGTCCAGAACAGGGCCTCGGGCAGGCTGAACACGCCCCGGCTGGCCGAGAAGCCCGCCAGCGGCAGCACCAGCTCGCTCGGGATCGGCGGGAACAGGTTGTCGAGGCCGACGATCAGCGCGGCGCCCACGCCGCCCAGCGTCTCCATGAGGCCGACGGCCCACCCGGTCAGCCCACCGGTCGGATCGGGGGCGGCTTCGGCGACCACGGACACGCAAACACCTCGCACTGTTCGACGGCAGGACTCGGAGCATTATCGGCGGCGTCCCTGAGATTTTCCTGCCAATGTGGGCCACACACCCGCGGAGCTCAGCCGGGCTCGCGACCGCGTCCGGCGAGAGCCCGCCCGCTGAGCGCGGTCACCTCGGTCAGCGGCACGCCGAGCAGCCCGGCGAGCCGCGGCAGGTCGGGGTGGCGGGCCGTCTCGAGCAGGCGCAGCGCCTCGCGCCGAGTCTGGGCGGCGGCCGCGTGGTCGCCGGTGTCGCGATGGCAGGCGTAGAGGCGGCGGTGGCGGGCGAGCACGGCCAGCGCGTCGGCCGACCGGTTCGCCGGCCAGAGAGCCAACGCCAGCAGCCGCCACGGCTCCCCGCGCAGCGGCTCCTCGGCGGTGAGTTCCCGCGCGGCCCGGACGTCGTCGACGATCCGGTCGGCCGCGACGGGACGGCCCCGGGCGGCCGCCAGCATGGCCAGCACCGCGAGGGGCTGGTTGCCCCGCACCGCCACCGGTTCACCGTCCCGGCGGACCTCGACCGGACCGAGGACCCGCACCTCGATCATCGTCGGATCTCCCCAGTACGTCGTCGATCTTCGGGCGACGCGATCCTGTGCGCCGGGCGTCACCGAACCCGCTGTGCTGGTCGGGTACTCGACCTGCCGATCTTCCGGGCCGCCCGGCGTGAGCTGGTTCAGGCGCAGCAGCTCGGGACCCGGTTCGGTGCCCAGCTCGGTGGCGAGCAGGTAGCGCACGTGCCGGAAATGGGTGAGCGCGTCGGCCCGCCGGCCGGCCCCGAGCAGCGCGGTGATCAGCAGCTCGTGGCTCGGTTCGTGCAGCGGCCAGGTGCAGGTCGAGCCGGCGGGCGTCGACCGCGTCGGCCGGCACGTGCAGGGCGTAGCCGCCGCCGGCCCAGCGCAGCCGGACCGGGTCACCGGCGAGGAGGCGGCGCAGGCGATAGGCGTACGTCCGGATGGTCGCGACCGCCGAAGTGGGAGCGGACGAGGGGCCAGAGCGCGTCGACGAGCTCGCCGGTGGTGACGACCCGGCCCTCACGTTCGAGCAGCAGGGCCAGGGTCGTGCGTTGCTGCGGGGTGCCCAGGGGCAGCTCGAATCCGTCGCGCCACGCGCGCACCGGGCCGAGCGCCGAGAAGGTGACCGTCATCACTGCTGCTCGGTCGGGGTCGGGCACGGGGGCTCCTCCTTGTGGGGGCGCCAGTGTCGGGCAGGCTACTTGCCCGTGACTTGACCGGCTTCGTCCTCAATCGTCTCGGCCCTGGTGATCCGCACCGGCACGCCGGTGATCGACCCCGGCGCCCCCTCCCGTGCGACGGCGCACTGACGTTCGCCCCGAGGCCCCGGTCGCTGCTGACGGCCGGGGGCCTGGTGTGTCGAAAGGGTGGCGGAATCGGCACTCTCAGCTAGACCTGGTAATAATGTCCGTCGATGGACGGGGATGTGGAGTGGAAACGATGGCGGCGCGAGATCTTCGGCGACCCGGACGAGGTTTGGCACGAGGGCCCGGAGTTCGCCTCGTTGGTCGATGCCGCGCGTGCCCGTCCGAAAGCGGTCGAGCGCATGTTGCGGGCCGGTCTCGAGGCTGGTGACTCGCTGGCCGCGCAGTCGTTCACGGCCCTGGCGGCGGCCGGTCTGGCACCTCCGGACGCGGTCAGCATCCTGCGAGCGGCGCTGGTCCGGGCCCAGGACGAGTTCCGCCTCCGGGTGGCCGAGGCGCTGTACGCCTTCACCCGCGACCCGGGCTGGGCCACGCCGGTCGCCGGGGTGCTGGCCGGGTCCCCGTCCGGGTTCGTCCGCCTGGATGCCGCGATCGCCCTGGCCGGCTTCGGGCCGACGACAGCTCTGGTGCGGGCGCTGGCCGCCGCGGTGAGCGACCCGGAGTACCTGGTCCGCTACCACGCCGCCAACACGCTGCTGCGGTGGTCGGGCGAGCGCGGCCAGGTCGACACCCGGCCCGCCCTCCTCGCGAAGATCAGCGACGAGGCCGAGACCTCCTGGCGCGCGGCGGCCGAGGAGCTGACCGCCCGCCTCCGCCCCTGACTCAGCGGGACCGAGTAGGCGTGCTCGTTGTCGGCGTAGTTCTCCTGGTCGACGATCCGCCGGTCCAGGTAGGACGCTTCCCGGACCACGCACGGTTCAGCGCGTAAAGCGCATCCCCCCGCCCGTCGAGGGCAAGGCGCCGCGACCACGTTCGGGGGAGTCCGCGTCGATATCCCGCGTGGCCGTCGTTGTGCTGTCATGGACGACGAGGACAGGAAACACTCCATCGGCCTGGGCACGACCATCGCATTGATCGCCGGCTTCATCGTCTTCTACGGCCTGTTCATCGCCATCGCCCTGGCTCGCGGCTGAGCGTCTCCGCCGGTCGACGAACGTGGCCTGGGTCTCGTCGGAGACGACCGGGTGACCGTCGACGGTCCCGCCGGAGGGACGCCGCGACCGAAGCCGGAGGGACGCCGCGACCGAAGAGAGCGGGCGCGATACCTCACACGTGCGATGCCGCGACCCCTCCGTACGTCGAAAAATGCGGACGGAGGCGGGCGGAGGGGTGTCCGAGAACACGCTCTACCGATCTCCACAAATGGGCACAGCGGTGTCGGACATCAATTCTTGTTTTCTCCGGGACGGGAGCTCCTCCAATGCGAAGCAGTCTGGTGTGGCGTGGGATTCTGGCACTGGTCACGGGCGTGATCGCGGTGATGTGGCCAGACATCACCGTGTACGCCTTCGTTCTGTTGTTCGCCGTCTTCTCCATCGGGTCGGGCATCCTCGAGGGGGTGCGGGCCTTCCGGTCCGAGGCGGCGGGCCCGACCGTCGGGCGGCTGCTGCTGGCCCTGCTGGACGTCGCCGCGGGCGTGGTGGCGCTCGTCTGGCCCGGGATCACCGCGCTGGTGCTGGTGCTGTGGATCGCGGCGTGGGCCGTGGTCACCGGGGTGACCGAGGTGGTGCTGGCGTTCGGGTCCGACCGCAGCGGCCGCAACCGGGTGTGGCTGGTGCTGACCGGCCTGCTCGGCGTGGCGTTCGGCCTGGTCCTGTTCGCGAAGCCGGACATCGGCGCGGTCACCCTCGCCCAGATCTACGGCTTCTTCAGCATCGTGGTCGCGGTCTCGCTCTTCGCCGCGGCGATCGACCTGCGCTCGACGGCGACCGGCAAGGTGCACGCCCACGCGTGACCGCGCCTCGACTCAAGTATCCACAGTAGTAGATGCGCATGGCGGCTCCACGTGGCACTCCGAGAGGAGTGCTCACGAGGAGCCGCCATGTCCGTCTCCCCGGTCAACGCCCCGGTCCGCAATGCCCTCACCGAACTCGGCAGCACCTCGCGGGTGCGCCTGGTCAACATGGTCCGGGGCTCGGTGTCGCGGCAGGCGTCGGCGTCATTCCGCCCCGGTGAGGACTAATGTTCGGGCATCGCTGATTGGCGACGTGATTGTCAACGATCCTCTGTGGGGGCGACGATGGCCGGACGACTGTTGGTGCTCACCGCCCACCCCGGTGACTTCGTCTGGCGGGCCGCGGGTGCGATCGCCCTGGCCACCTCGCGCGGCGAGCGGGCGGTGATCGGCTGCCTGAGCTTCGGCGAGCGCGGCGAGTCGGCCTCGCTGTGGCGCCAGGGCCATACCCTCGACGAGATCAAGGCGCAGCGGCGGGCCGAGGCCACGAGGGCGGCGGCTGTGCTCGGCGCCGAGATCCGGTTCTACGACGCCGGCGACTATCCGCTCACCGAGACTGCCGAGCTGACCCGCGACCTGATCGGGCTCTACCGCGAGGTGCAGCCGACGGTCGTGCTCACCCACGCCGCCGTCGACCCCTACAACCACGATCACGCCACCGCGCACGCCATCGCGCTGCGCGCCCGGGTCCTCGCCCAGGCGCCGGGCGTCGAGGGGCCGGGCGAGGTGATCGGCGCTCCCCCGGTCTTCTGCTTCGAGCCGCACCAGCCCGAGCAGTGCGGCTTCGTCCCCGACGTGCTGCTCGACATCACCGGCGTCTGGGAGCGCAAACGCGAGGCCATGCAGGTGCTCGCCGCCCAGCGGCACCTGGGGAACTACTACGCGGAGCTGGGCTCGCGCCGCGGCCTGCAGGCGTCGCGCAACTCGGGCCCCAACCTCGGCCTGCCCGACGACACCCGGGCCGAGGCTTATCAGCGCGTCTTCCCGCAGGTGACCCGGGAGCTGTCGTGAGCCGCCACGTGGTCGTCCGGCGGGTGCCCCGGGTGGCGGCCGAGGTGCTCGCCGGGCTCGCCGAGGCCGGAGTGTCCACCGTGCACGAGGCCGACGGGCGCCGGGGCGCGCTCGACCCGGCGCTGCGGCCGATCCAGGCGGGAGCCCGCATCGCCGGCTCGGCCGTCACGGTGTCCTGCCATCCCGGCGACAACCTCATGATCCATGCTGCGGTCGAGGTCTGCTCGCCGGGCGACCTGCTCGTCGTCACGACCACCTCACCGTCGACCGACGGCATGCTGGGGGAGTTGCTCGCGACCTCCCTCGCCGCCCGCGGGGTCGTCGGGGTGGTTCTCGACGCCGGTGTCCGCGACGTGGGCGAGCTGCGCGCGATGGGGTTCCCGGTCTGGTCGCGCGCGGTCAGCCCGCAGGGCACGGTCAAGGCGAGCCCGGGATCGGTGAACGTGCCGGTGATCTGCGGCGGCCGGTCGATCGCGCCGGGCGACGCGGTGGTGGCCGACGACGACGGCCTCGTGGTGGTGCCCCGCGATCGGGCGGCGACAGTGCTCGAGGCGGCCCGCCGGCGGCTCGACGCCGAGACCGGCAAGCGGGCCCGGCTCGCGGCCGGCGAGCTGGGCCTGGACATGTACGAGCTGCGGCCGCTGCTCGACAGGCTCGGCGTGGAATACCTCTGACGGCCGGGATCGACGTGCTGGTGGTGAGTCGGTCCCGCGAATCGGGGTCCCCAGGCGGCCGGCCGTCCAGGGGTCATCGACGGATGTCAACTCCTATCGGGTGGTCGTCGCGCTTCGGGCCGTTTGAGTAGGCTGCGGCGCATGATCAAAGCCGGCCGCCTGGCCGAGGGCGACCTGGTGGCACTGGTGTCGCCGGCGGGCGCGAGCGAGCCGGGCCGCATCGCCACCACCGTCTCGGCGCTCGAGAGCTGGGGCCTGCGCGTCCGGCTGGGTGACCATGCCGGCGGGCGGCACGCGTTCTTCGCCGGCACCGACGAGGAGCGGCTGGCCGACCTGAACGACGCGCTGCGCGACTCCTCCGTGCGCGGGGTGTTCTGCATGCGCGGCGGCTACGGCATGCAGCGCATCGTCGACGGCGTCGACTTCAAGGCGGTCAGTGCCGACCCCAAGGTGATCATGGGCTTCTCGGACATCACGGCCCTGCACGCGGCCGTGTGGTGCGAGACCGGCCTGGCGACGGTGCACGGCCCGACCGGCGGCCAGTTCGAGCGCGGCCCCTCGTCGCTGACCGTTCAGTCGGCCCGGCGCGCGGTCACCCGGAGTGAGCCGGTCACGGTCACCGCGACGCCGTCCGAGCCGACCCACGCCGTACGCGTCGACGGGGTCGCCTCGGGAACGCTGCTCGGCGGCAACCTGGCCATGCTGGCGAGCACCATCGGCACCCCGCACGCGCTGGACCCGAAGGGCGCGATCCTGCTGCTCGAGGACATCAACGAGCAGCCGTTCCGGATCGACCGCATGCTCGTCCACCTGCGCCGCGCGGGCTGGTTCGAGGGCGTGCAGGGCATCGCCCTGGGCCAGTTCACCAACTGCCTCGACCCGAATCCGCACTATCCTCCCGTCCTCGAGGTCCTCCACGACCACCTGACTTCGCTGGGCGTCCCCGTCCTGGGCGGCCTCCCGATCGGCCACGGCGACGAACAGATCGCCGTCGGCCACGGCGTCCCCGCCCACCTCGACACCACCACCGGCACCCTGGTGGTCGGCCCCGCAGTGAGCTGAGATGTCGACCCGCGCCGGCACGGCGAGCGCGGCGTCCACTCCGAGCCGGGCGTCGGCACCACGTTCCGCGTCGACCTGCCGCTGGTCACCGACCCCACCTGGCCCGTCCACCGGACCGCGACGGCGCCCGGGATGCTGGATCGGGGCGCCGTCGTTCGTCGAGAAGCCCGTTCACCGCCCGCGATCCGCTGCACGGGGTGCACGACGCGCTGAACGGGCACGACCGGTCGGCGGTCTGACCCGGGGCACGCCGTACGGGCCTGGTGGTGTAGACCCTCAAGGCATGGCTGAGGAGATCGTCGGCGTCGTCGGGGCCGGCATCGTGGGGCTGGCGATCGCTCGGGAGATGACCCGGCGGCGGCCGGGCGCGCGTGTCGTGGTGCTCGAGAAGGAGGACCGGGTCGCGGCGCACCAGACCGGGCACAACTCGGGGGTCGTGCACGCCGGGATCTATTACCCGCCGGGCAGTCTCAAGGCCGAGCTGTGCACGCGGGGCGGGGCGATGCTGCGCGAGTATTGCGCCGAGCGCGGGATCGCGTACGAGGCCTGCGGGAAGTTGGTCGTGGCGGTGTCCCCCGAGGACGTGCCGCGGCTGGACGCGCTGGCGGTCCGCGCGCGGGCGAATCGGGTGCCGGGGCTGCGCCGGGTCGGGGCCGCCGAGATCCGGGAGATCGAGCCGTACGCCGCTGGTCTGGCCGGGCTCCACTCGCCGCTGACCGCGATCACCGACTACACCGCGATCAGCCGCGCGTTCGCCGATGACGTCACCGCGGCCGGAGGTGAGGTGCGGTTCGGGTCCGCGGTCACCTCGGTCGAACGGGAGGGCGGCGGGCTGGTCGTCGGGTCGGGGACCGGTCGGGTACGGGTGGACCGCTTGATCATCTGCGCCGGAGTCCACAGTGACGTGGTGGCCCGGCTGGCCGGGGACACGGCGGCGCCGCGGATCGTGCCGTTCCGCGGGGAGTACCTGAGGGTGCGCGAGGCGAAGGCGCACCTCGTCCGCGGCATGATCTATCCGGTGCCGGATCCGCGCTACCCGTTCCTCGGGGTGCACTTCACCCGCCGGGTCACCGGCGAGGTCGAGGTCGGGCCGAACGCCGTGCTGGCCACCGCGCGCGAGGGCTACCGGCGCGGGGACGTGTCGTGGGCCGACCTGGCGGGGATCGCCGGGTGGCCGGGCACGTGGCGGATGGCTTCACGGCACTGGCGTACGGGGATCAGGGAGTTGCACGGTTCGGTGTCGAAGCGCGCCTACCTGCGGGCGGCGCGGCGTTACGTGCCCGGGATCGGCCCGGCGGACGTGGTGCGGGCGGGCTCCGGCGTACGCGCGCAGGCCCTCGACCGCGACGGCGCGCTGGTCGACGACTTCCGCATCCACCGGCTCGGCCCGATCACGGCCGTGCGGAACGCCCCCTCACCGGCCGCGACGTCTAGCATGGCCATCGCCGCGCACGTGCTCGACGTGCTCTGATCCCGCTCGGCACCCGCCACTTCGGCCGGTGGTCTGGCGTTCGATCGATCCGCGTACTTCAATATCAGATTCGGGAACCGACCGTGGGGGAGAGATGGCCGAATCGTACGGATGGGTGCCGGAGGGTGTCGACATCGAGGTGCCGGACGCGTCGCGCGTCTACGACTATGCGCTCGGCGGCGTGCACAACTTCGCCGTCGACCGCGAGTTCTGGCACCGCGCCGAGAAGATCTTCCCCGACGCGCGGCTCGTCGCCCGCGCCAACCGGGCCTTCCTCGGGCGGGCCGTACGCTGGCTGACCGCGCGCGGGGTGCGTCAGTTCCTCGACATCGGCTCGGGGATCCCCACGCTGGGCAACGTGCACGAGGTCGCCCAGGAGGCCGACCCCGAGGCCCGGGTGATGTACGTCGACATCGACCCGATCGCCGTGCAGCAGAGCCGCAGCCTGCTCACCGGCAACCCGTACGCCCGGGTCATCGAGGGTGACCTGCGCGAACCCGACAGCATCCTCTACCACCGCGACGTCCTCGACCTCTTCGACTTCTCCGAGCCGGTCGCCGTGCTCACCGTCGCCGTGCTGCACTTCGTGCCCGGCGCGGCCGACCCGGCCGGCATCCTGCGCCGCCTGGGCGAGCCGCTGGTCAGCGGCAGCCACCTGGTGATCTCGCACCTCGGCCCGGACGCGACCCCCGAGGGCCGGGCAGCTCAGGAGCGGGCCCGGCAGCTCTACGAGAAGACCCCCACCCCGGTCGTGATCCGCACCGCCGAGCAGGTCGCCGCGCTGATCGGCGACGAGTTCGAGCTGGTCGAGCCGGGCGTGGTCCGGGCGACCGACTGGCGTCCCGACCCCGACGAGGCCGGCGACCCGTCACAGCCCACCGCGCTGGTCGCCATCGCCCGCAAGCGCGACGCATGACGGATCTCGCGGAACTCACCGACGACTGGTTGCGCGGCGTGGCCGAGGCGGGCTTCGTGCCCGGCGTCCGGGCCCGTGCCCGCGCTGCCCTGCACGACCTGCTCGAGGAGTTCGTCGCCGCGGTCCGGGCCGAGCCGTTCGACCCCGCCCCCGGTCACCGCATCGGCGCCGAACTGGTCGACCTGCGCATGTCCGCCCCGCCGGTGATCGGCACGACCGTGCACCTGCTGGCCGGCCGCCTGCCCGCCGCCATCGGCGACGACGCCGAGACCCGGACCCGCATCCTGGCCCTGCTCGACCGCCTGACCACCGGGTTCGTCGCCGCCCAGCGCGACGCCGCCGTCCGTGCCGCCGAAGACATCAACCGCTCCGAGAAGATCCACTGGCGGAGCGTCCAGCTCGACCTGCAGCGCCAGTTGCAGCAGGCCGTGCTGCACCGCCCCGATACGGGCCTGCCCAACGAGCAGCACCTGCGCAAGAGCCTGGCCGAGTTGGCCGGCGGCCGCGTCGGCCTGCTGCTGCTCGGCCTCGACCGCTACGACGAGCTCACCGACGTTCTCGGCCACGACAAGGGTGCCCGGCTGCTGACCGCGGTCGCCCGCCGGTTGCGTCCGCTGGGCGTCCTCGCCCATCCGGCCGACGACCTGTTCGCCGTCCTGGTCACCGCCACCACCGGCCCCGACGACCTGATCAAGGTGGCCGATCAGGCGCTGCGCCTGCTGGCCGGCCCGTTCCCGGTCGACGGCCACTCGCTGCACGTGACGGCGTTCGCCGGGCTGGTGGAACGCCCGGTCCGGGGGACCGACCCCGACGGCTGGCTGCACGACGCCCGGCTCGCCCTGCGCTGGGCGCGGCAGGACCAGCGGGGTCCGGCGCTGTTCGACCCCGCCCGGGCCGAGGAGGAACGTCGACGGCACCGTCTGGCGGCCGAGATGCCGGGCGCCCTGGAACGGGGCGAGTTCACCCTGCACTATCAGCCCCTGCGGCGCCTGGCCGACGGCCACCTGATCGGCGTCGAGGCCCTGGCCCGCTGGCAGCGCCCCGGCGACCGGGAGCCGCTGCCCCCGCACCAGTTCATCCAGGTCGCCGAGCGCACCGGTCTGATCCGTCCGCTGGGCCGCCGGCTGCTCGAGCAGGCCTGCCGCCAGGGCGCAGCCTGGCCTGGCCTGCTGATCAGCGTCAACCTCTCACCGGTGCAGCTGCGCGATCCCGGCCTG